>CALHST010000430.1 GCA_938038825.1 uncultured Paracoccaceae bacterium
ATGGATGACGCTGTTGTCGCCACGTGCCAATCTTGCTTGGTATTCATCGACGGACACCATCGCTTTATAGGCGTTGATCCCGGCTTCGCGGTCCATGTTGAAAGGGTATGGATACGGATGCGGGGCCAAAGGCGCGGGGTACACGGCCAGCGTTTGGTCTTCGAATTTCAGATCCAGATCCTTTTGCAAAGACCGCGCGTTGACCGGTTCTTTGGTGGGGCGATATCCCCCGTCTTCCTGAATTTCGAGATCCCACCACCATTTCTTGATCGGGTTTAGCGCGCCGTTATCCACTGCGTCGTCCAGCTTGGCGAGGGCTGGGGCCAGCTTGGGTATGGTCATCGCGGCCCAACGAAACGGTTTTTCCTTGAAGATCCCTTCAAGGTTCCAAGGGCATGTTTTCATACAGCGCCCGCACATGGCACCGCCCGGTGTTGTCAGCCGATACGTTGCGCATTTTTGACTATCAGATTTCCAGATTTCATAGCCGTTGAACATTGTCTTGGGCCCTGCGGTGATGGCCCCTGATGGACATTCGCGCGCGCATTTATTGCAGCTTTCACAAAAGGTTTGCAGGCCAAAATCAATGGGTTTGTCATGCACCATGGGCAAGTCGGTGGTAATGGTGCCGGATTTGAGACGTGGTCCGAGATAGGGGTTCAGGATGACTTCCCCGATGCGGCTGACCTCTCCCAGACCGGATAACAACAACAAGGGCGGCTGAAGGACGTCGCCGTCCATGACCGTGTGTGCTTTGGCCTTGTATCCAAGGTTTCGGATCTGTTTTGCGATCACGCCGCCCAACAGGGAAAACCGAAGATAGGCCCGCATCGACTGCGCCACGGCAATCCAATCATCCCCGGACGAGCCTTCCATCGTTTCATAGCCCTGATCAATGATCATGTTGATCGCTTGATCATGGGGCGGGGTGATCTCTTCTCCGCGTGCGTCATGGCTGTACCATGCCCAATCGGGGCACCGCGAGATGCCAACGGCATCCACTCCCAGCCAGTAACTTGTGGCCTTGATCAAATCGGCAGCGTCTTGCGGGGTGATCGGGATTTTTTCAGGGGCAGGCGGGCTATCTTGCAACAAAACAAAAGCCCCCAATGCCCGGCGTTGCGCCATAGAAGTCGCAGCCTGACGCACATAATGCCCACCCGTGGCCGCATTTTGCACCTTTTTGCCCATATCGCCGAATTGCGCGCGCGCGAACATATCCGTTCGTTTCGGAACGCGGGCGACATTGGGTTCGTCAATATAGGTGGTGGGTTCTTCTACCCGTTTCAGGGTTTCAAACGGATGCGCCCCGTCAACAAATCGACGCTTGGCATAGGGCACGGCATTCATCGCGTTCTTTGACGACGCAGTGCCGAATTTCCAAGCGGGCCCAAACGCAGATTTGGGCTGATCGGCCATCTTCGCCAAAGGTCGATCAGAGGCCACCGCGAAAGTCGTTGTGACTGCCGCCAGTCCAAAACGCGTGCCGACATAAGGGTGGTGCAGCACACCGTTTTCAACAGTGGCCAGCCCCGACGCGACGGCCAGCTTGTTTAGGTCCACATCGGTGCTTGAAACCGTATGGCCGCGTGACTCATATCCCAACAGACGCAGGTAATTCGCCAACACAACGGCTGTTTCCGCGGCCAATAACCCCGCGCGATGGGCCTGCGCGTCCTTAATCCAGTCTATTCCCGGCTCATCAGGGCGCGGATCACGCGGGTTTTCGTACAAAAAGACCAAAGCGTGGGTATGCCCATCAATGCTTGTGATGGGGGCTTCGACTGAGTCTTTTAGATCTGCCATAATCATGTCGATGCCAGCAGCCAAGGTCTTGGTCTGTCTGGTTTTCAAATCATCCGCCAAACGCGCAACATCCGGATTTAGACGCGGCAGATCCAGCACCGCAGCTTTGTCTAAAAGGCAGGTGCCCACCACCGCCGCATCCGCAAAATACCCGAAAGATTTCAGGTGATCGGCGCGCTCTTGCAGATCTGTCGGTGTTTCAGCCACGGCATTGTTGATCAGCCCGTCGCGGATTGCATCCAACATCGCCTGATGTTCGCGCATGGCGTTCAGGATAGAGTGTGGATCAGACCTGCGTTCAAAGGAAAGTTGTGGCGCATCCGGTACATTGCCAAGGTCCGGTACATGCGAAAGCCGGGCCAAATGTTCTGTTGGGTAAGGGCCCTTATGCACGGGGCGATGCTTGTCCGAGAAAAATCGCATGGTCATAAGGGGCCTCGAGTAAACACAGTGTTGGGCAGGAAACAGTGCGACATCCGGCACAGCACCCAAAAAAAACAACAGCCGATGACAGGGCAAACCAAAAAGGGCAAATGCCTTACAAGATCGTGAAAAATGCTGTGTTGTCGGCGGTGCCTTTAACGATGAAGATGTTAAACCCAACTGGAGGTCAAATTTGCCCTATTTCCCTCGCGATCACAACCTGCCCCGTTTGATGGGTATTTCCTGTACAATCATGAAACGCGGCTGCAGTGTCCCTTGTCCAAATTTAAGCAATCCCAGCGAGGACAGATGAACTTACGAGATCTCGAGTACGTCGTAACACTTGCTAAGCGCGGAAATTTCAGCGCGGCCGCGGAAGAGTGCAATGTGTCTCAACCCGCACTGTCAAACCAGATCAAGAAGCTGGAACTTGAACTGGGCACTGACCTGTTTATCCGGCTTAGCGGGGAAGTCAGACCAACAGCCTGTGGTCACAGGGTTGTGGACATCGCGCAAGA
>CALHST010000431.1 GCA_938038825.1 uncultured Paracoccaceae bacterium
GTGGTGGTCTGTTTCCTGAAAATGGTGCGGCGTCAACGAGACGGACAGAACCGGAACCCCGGTATCAAGGCCCACGCGCATCAGCCCATCCACCACGGCAGAGGCCACAAAGTCATGACGGTAGATCCCACCGTCAACAACCAACGAGGCCGCTGCGATAGCGTGGTATTGACCGGACTTTGCCAATTCTTGGGCCATCAGCGGCAATTCAAACGCGCCGGGCACGTTGAACACATCGATCTGGTCCGGCGGGATGACCTCGTGAAAACCGGTCAACGCCTGATCCACAATCTCGGCGTGCCAATTGGCTTTGATAAAGGCATATCGGGTGTGTGTCATAGCATATCTCCTTTGCAAACGTCAGACACGTCACCCAAGGCGAATACGCAGCATAACAGCCCCCACCATGGGGACTGACACACAACGTTCTCTTTCATCCGGACTATGACCGTCGGCGCTGGCGTCTCACCAGCTCTGCTTGACCCTTTCCTGCGAAAGGCGCTCGTGGGCTCTTGGGGGCAGGCCCCAAATACCACCGGTGGGGAATTTCACCCCGCCCTGAGAACGGACATAGTGGTGGCAAGGATCGCGCAAAATGACAAGGGCCTGTTTGATTGCCCCTTGCAGATCGCTGAGCGTTTTCCCCTAAATGCACGCAGATCAGCACAAGGACATTGGCAGATGCATCCAAACCAGATTTTCCACACGCAAGAGTATCAGGAAAACTTGGCCTATGCTGCCAAGCGGGCCTTTGGAACATTGGCGGTGAACGGGCCAAATGGCCCTTTGCTCAGCCATATTCCCTTTCTGGTCGACAAGGATGACGTTTGGCTGCATCTCGTGCGGTCCAATCCAATTGCGCGCGTTTTGAAATCACCCATGCCTGTGCGGCTCGCGGTGACAGGGCCCGATAGTTATATTTCACCCGATTGGTATGAGGTGGACGATCAGGTGCCAACTTGGAACTACGTTGCGGTGCATATCGTGGGCACGCTGGAACTGCGCCCTGCGGACGAGCTGCGCGATGTGCTGGATCGTCAATCCGCGCTGTTTGAAAACGAACTGCAGCCCAAAACACCCTGGACCACCCAGAAGATGACCCCCGAAGTTCTGACCAAGATGATGCGCATGATCGTGCCGTGCCGCATTCAGATTTCCGATGTCCAAGGCACCTGGAAGCTAAGCCAAAACAAACCAGATGACGTCCGTTTACGTGCAGCGGACGCCGTGGAAACTCATGGCATGGGTCACGACGTTGAAACACTCGCGACCCTTATGCGGGAGGCTTAGGGTGGCCTTGGATTGGGGTGGGTAGGGCCCGGTATGCAGACGCAGCTGCCATTTCTAGGATGGTTTACTCCTACTTTTTTCGCATGCCCCCGCCTATGCCGATAGCAACTAGCCCTCCGGCCAAGAAGAAAGCTCCCAAATCGCCAAAGGGAAAAAACAGCCCCCTGGCCAATCCCAAAACCCCCATTAAGATCAGTATGTAAGCGAAAGTATTGCGCAAGGCGGGTTTACCTCGTTTGCGGATGCGGGAACTAAGCGTTGTTTCGTGAAAGCATATATGTTCTTCGATTTCGGTTTACAAACCGACTGATTACAACGCCCAAGACACGCGCTTTCAACCTTGTAGATTGGGCCCAATCCAGACACCATTGACAACACCTTAGGAGGGTTTTCATTGAAACTGCTTTATTCCCCGACATCGCCATACGTACGCAAGGTCATGATTTTGTTGCAAGAGACCGGGCAATTGGACGACGTTGCGCTTGTGCCGTCGTCAACTGCTCCGACAAGTCCGGCGCCGGGTTTGGCGGCGCAGAACCCGTTGATGAAGGTCCCTGCCCTTGTGCGTGAAGACGGTGCAACGCTGTATGACAGCCGGGTGATCACCGCGTTTCTCGACGACCGGGCCGGGGGTAGAATGTACAGCAGCGGCGCGCGTCGATGGGAAATTATGACTCTAGAGGCCACAGCTGATGGCATCTTGGATGCAGCTCTTGCAATGACGTACGAAGCCCGTTTGCGCCCGGAAGACAAGCGGTGGGATGACTGGTCAGACGCCCAATGGGACAAAATCGCATCTGCTTGTGCTGCGTTGAATACCCGCTGGATGAGCCATTTGAACGGTCCGTTGGATATGGGTCAAATCGCGATTGCCAGTGCGCTAGGCTACGTCGATTTTCGGCACGACGCGCGGGGATGGCGCACAGGATGTGATGCCTTGGCAGCGTGGTACGCCACGTTTGCAAAGCGCGAAAGTTTCACAAGCACAACGCCCCCCGAAGGATCCTGACTTCGTAACAAACGATCTTCTTCATACGGTCTGGGGTGATTTTTGCCTTTATGGTGACACGCGAAGCCTGATTTGCGTGTCACGTGCATGAAACAGCACAGTTAAACGGGGCGGCGAACATGCAAATGCGCAACAAAGATTCACTTTTGTGACGATTGTTCAAAAATTTGCCACAATTCCTCGGGACAACCTGTGCCACTAGACATGCACGGGTGGGCCATGAAGACTCTTTTTATGATGCGGTATTCGTTTTTTGGGAACTCGGGCTGGCGTTCAGATGTCAGCCGGGATCCCGGGCAGCTTTTCAGCGCACAACGGCTGAAGCGGCGTTACGAGCTGCTGCGTGATATCGCATTGCCAAGTTTGATCAATCAAGACGATCAAGATTTCAAACTGGTGATCCTGTCGTCAAAATTGATGCCTGCATGGCGCAAAAAACAGTTGTTAAAACTGGCGCATGGCGTTTTAGGCAAAGATCGCGTCGACGTTTTGTTCAAACCCCAGATGTCGGCACCTTTGGCGTTCAAATCGTATCTGCATGGACGATATGCAGCTGATGACTTGTTGACTCAAATTGTTCTGGACGATGATGACGCCGTATCACGGGACTTTGTCGGCATGATCAAACGTGAAGCCCAAGCGGCTTATGATCTTCGCATGGTTGGCAAACCGTTTTGCTTCTTGTCGTTTCCAAAGGGCCTAAGCCTTGATCTGGCGGGTGAAACACCCGAAGTCAGCACCCGCAACATTCCGTTCACCAATTTGGGTCTGTCCATGGTGGGTCCCGCAGGTGTGCATAAAAACGTCTATGGGATTGCACATAAAAACGTTGCCCGGAACAATCCGGCCCGTGTGATTTATACCAAACAGCCCTGCTATGTGCGCACGGTGCATGATACTAACGACAGCAAGGCAGTGCGCGGGTCGACTTTGATCGCACCGGAAAAACTGCCTGAAATGATCGAAAAATTCCCATTCTTGCAGAAATTCTTCCCTGAAGCGGCTCCAGAAGCAGAGAATTGGCCAATGGCCGCGTGATTTTGGTCACGTTTTGTGGGTCCCTGCGACCACATGCCCTGCTTGTTTACTGGACTGCATAACCACGTCCGGCTAAATACGCCGAGACTCAGGCTGCGCTTCCGTGGCCTGTTGCCCAATTGGGCGAGAAGAAGCCAGCTGAATGGAGAGAGCGCGTGTCGAACGCAGAAGACCACGACAGTGAACGCAGAGATTTCCTGTATTACGCCGCAGGCGGCGCCGGAGCCGTCACTGTAGGGGCGGCCGTTTGGCCGCTTGTAAACCAGATGAACCCATCTGCGGATGTTCGGGCGCTTAGCTCAATCCGCGTGGATATATCCGATCTTGAACCGGGCACGCAGTTGACCGTGAAGTGGCTGGGCAAGCCAGTGTTCATCCGTCGCCGTACGGAAGAAGAGATTGCCGCAGCCCGTGACGTTGATTTGGCAGAACTGCCAGATGACATCGCACGCAATGATAATCTGGGCGAAGTTGATGCTGCGGATGAAAACCGCGCATTGGACGAAACCGGCGAATGGCTGGTGATGATGGGCGTGTGTACGCACCTTGGCTGTGTGCCTTTGGGTGATGCAGGCGACTTTGGCGGCTGGTTCTGCCCGTGCCATGGCTCTCACTATGATACGTCCGGTCGGATCCGCAAAGGTCCAGCACCGACGAACCTGCCCGTACCTGTGGCAGTGTTCGAAGACGAAACCACAATTAAGCTCGGTTAAGGGAGGAAAGACACATGGCTGGAATTCCACACGACCATTACGAACCGAAATCCGGGGGCGAAAAGTGGCTGCATAGCCGCCTGCCGATTGTTGGGCTGTTGTACGACACGCTGATGATCCCAACCCCCAAGAACCTGAACTGGATGTGGATCTGGGGCATTATCCTGACGTTCTGTCTGGCGCTGCAGATCATCACAGGCATCGTACTGGTGATGCACTACACTCCACATGTTGATCTGGCCTTCGCGTCGATCGAGCACATCATGCGCAACGTGAACGGAGGTCACTTTATCCGGTATTTGCACATGAATGGCGCGTCGCTGTTCTTTGTAGCTGTGTATGCGCACATCTTCCGGGGCCTGTACTATGGGTCCTACAAGGCGCCCCGCGAAGTCACGTGGATCATCGGGATGCTCATCTATCTGATGATGATGGGCACCGCGTTCATGGGGTACGTTCTGCCATGGGGGCAAATGTCCTTCTGGGGTGCGACCGTGATTACTGGCCTGTTTGGTGCGATCCCGTTGATTGGTGAGCCTATCCAAACTTGGTTGCTGGGCGGACCTGCCGTGGACAACGCCACATTGAACCGGTTCTTCTCGCTGCACTATTTGCTGCCGTTTGTGATTGCAGGCCTTGTGGCGCTGCACATCTGGGCCTTTCACACCACGGGTAACAACAACCCAACCGGTGTTGAGGTGCGTCGCACAAGCAAAGAAGACGCGGCAAAGGACACTGTTCCGTTCTTCCCATACTTTGTGATCAAAGACCTGTTCGCGCTGGCGGTCATTCTGGTGGTGTTCTTCGCCATTGTCGGCTTCATGCCGAACTACCTGGGGCACCCGGATAACTACATCGAAGCAAATGCCTTGGCGACGCCTGCGCACATCGTTCCAGAATGGTACTTCCTGCCGTTCTATGCGATCCTGCGTGCCTTTGACGGCGACGTCTGGGTTGTGATCCTTGCAAACTGGGTTACCGGCGGCATCGTGACAGCGAAGTTCTTTGGTGTTCTGGCGATGTTTGGTGCGATTGCTGTCATGGCGTTGGCCCCATGGCTCGACACATCGAGCGTCCGGTCCGGCAAATATCGCCCCATGTTCAAGTGGTGGTTCGCGCTGCTGGTCATCGACTTCTTCGTCCTGATGTGGGCGGGTGCGATGCCCGCAGAAGAACCTTTCTCGAGCATTTCGTTGATCGCGTCGACCTATTGGTTCGCATACTTCCTGGTGATCCTGCCTTTGTTGGGTGTGATCGAAAAACCAGAGGCGCAACCTGCGACCATCGAAGAAGACTTTGCAGCCCATTACCCCAAGGCCGGTTCGGCTGAGGGTACTGCGCAGCAGCCTGCAGAATAAGGAACCGTGAGAATGATTAAATCACTTATACTGGCTGCAGGGCTGGCATTGGGTTTCACCGGCGGCGCATTTGCGGCCGGTGGCGAGGGCAAGATCAAGGACGTCGACTTCTCTTTCGAGGGTCCGTTTGGCGCATTTGATCAAAACCAACTGCAACGCGGTCTTCAGGTCTACACCGAGATCTGTTCAGCCTGCCACGGTCTGCGCTATGTGCCGATCCGCACGTTGTCGGACGAAGGTGGCCCCCACCTTCCCGAAGATCAGGTCCGTGCGTACGCGGGCGAGTTCTTTGAAGTGTTTGACGAAGAGCTGGACGATTTCCGTCCTGCGAAAGAGGCGGACAACTTCCCCGGTTCTTCTCTGGAAAACGCGCCTGACCTAAGCTTGATGGCAAAGGCCCGTGCGGGTTACCATGGTCCTTACGGTTTGGGTATCAACCAATTCTTCAAAGGTATGGGCGGGCCAGAGTATATCTACTCTTTGCTGACGTCTTATACGGGCGAGGAAAAAGAAGAGGCTGGTGTGACGCTGTACGAGAACTTGGCGTTCCCCGGTGGTTGGATTTCGATGGCGCCTCCGCTGTATGGCGAGGATGTGGAATTCGCAGATGGTCACGGAAATGATCTGTCCCACATTTCACAGGATGTTGCCGCGTTCTTGACATGGACTGCAGAGCCTAAGCTGATGGCGCGTAAGCAAGCCGGGTTTGTTGGCGTTCTGATCCTGACGATTTTGTCAGTCCTGTTGTACCTGGTGAACAAACGTCTTTGGGCACCGATCAAGGGAAAAGAGCACTAAGTCTCGACCCTCAAGTATATTGAAAAAGCCCCGCGCAGAGATCTGTTGCGGGGCTTTTTTGTGAGAACAAACGTGAGCTGAAGCTCACCTTACGTGCCACCCCGGAGTTACCAAGTAGGGTGAGCTTCAGCTCACGCACCCTTTCCCTTTGCGGAAGGATGCGTAGGTTGAGCGCATGACGCAGTTTGACCTGAACACCATTGATTCAGACTTCATTGAGAATCCACATCCAACGTTGCATGCCCTGCGTGCGCAGGCGCCTGTGCATTGGAACGCGGACGGCTCTGTCTTTCTGACCCGATATGATGACTGCCGACGGGTGTATCAAAGCCGGGACATGCTGTCTGACAAGACCGAAGCCTTCGGCGAAAAGTTTGGCTCCTGCCCATTGTTCGAGCATCACAGCACCAGCTTGGTATTCAATGACCCACCATATCACACGCTGGTGCGCAAACTGATTGCCGAAGCCTTCACGCCACGCAAATTGGCAGAGTTTGAGCCCTTGATCGCCAGGATCGTCGATGCGCTTCTTGACCGCTTGGAAGACATGGGCACGTTCGACGTGATCGACGATTATGCCAAAATCCTGCCAACAGAGATCATATCGTTCATGTTAGGCATCCCTGAAAGCCACAGAGCGCAGCTACGCGGGTACTCTTTGGCGATCCTGGGGGCGTTGGATCCCGTTGTGTCCCCAGAACGCCTAGAAGCAGGCAATACGGCAGTGTCTGAGTTTGCAGCCTTGTTGGACGAATTGATCACCCATCGGCGCGCCCATCCAGAGGCTGCAACGCAAGGAGAAGTTCTGGAGGCGCTGATTTTCGGGCAGCATGACGGGCAAACGCTGTCCCAGTCCGAGTTGATCCAAAACTGTATCTTTCTTTTGAATGCAGGTCATGAAACGACAACCAGCCTTGTTGGAAACGGGATAGGGCTGCTGCTGGATCACCCGGATCAATTGGCCATTCTGCAAAAAGACCCGACGTTGACCGGTTCAATGGTTGAGGAGGTGCTTAGGATGGAAAGCCCCTTACAAATCGGAAATCGTTTGGCGGATGCTGACCTCAACCTTGGAGATCAGATCGTACCCAAAGGGACGTATATTCATACATCCATCGCCGCCGCCAATCGGGATCCAGCCCAATTCAAAGACCCCGATATATTTGACATCAAGAGACAGCCAAACCGCCATCTTGCGTTCATAACCGGAATTCACGTGTGCCTTGGTGCGACTTTGGCGCGGATCGAAGGAAAAATTGCGCTTGGGGGGCT
>CALHST010000432.1 GCA_938038825.1 uncultured Paracoccaceae bacterium
AGTGGCGTTTCCTGAATGGTGTCGGGAAGCCCTGCGGCCTGCAGCGCAGCCCGCACGCGTTTCAAACTTTTGCTCATGTTCATTTTGTGCCGCGCCTTTCAATTGAGCGCAACCCATTGACCCTGAGGTCAGGCGACATCACTGTTCGTGTTTATGAATATTGTTGACCGCCTGACCCAAATGCCCCGTGCCTATGACCCTGCTGCCGGGGTCGAAATGGCGGCATTGCTGCCGGAACTGCCGCCAGAGCTGCGCGAACTTTTGGCAGGGGGCGGGGGCTCGTCTCCTTATTTGCGAGGGCTGATTGTCAAACATGGCCCTTGGTTGCCCGAAGCGTTTGAAGACCCCGAAGCGGCTGTGCAACGGGTTTACGCCGAATTGCAAACTGTAGCGCCCCCGCAGATGGGATCCGCCTTGCGCGCGGCCAAAGCGCGCATCGCCTTGATCACGGGTCTGATGGATTTGGGCGGGATCTGGACGCTGGAACAGGTCACAGAAACGCTCACAGAATTTGCAGCCCTTGCGTGTGACCTAGCCCTGCGCGCCAGTCTTGCCCCTTTGGTGGCGCGGGGCAAAATTCCAGGGCTTACCGAAGACGACCTTGCCCATGCGGGCGGTATGGTGGTGCTGGCCATGGGCAAAATGGGCGCGCACGAGCTGAACTATTCCTCGGATATTGATCTGATTTGCCTGTTTGATCAGGATCGGTTTGACGTGGATCATTTTGTGGATGCCCGTTCCGGGTTCATCAAAGCCACGCGCGCCATGTCCAAGATGCTGAATGATGTAACAGGCGAAGGATACGTGTTCCGCACGGATTTGCGCCTGCGTCCTGATCCATCCGTAACGCCTGTGTGCATCGCGATTGAGGCGGCAGAGCGATATTACGAAAGTCTGGGGCGCACCTGGGAACGCGCGGCCTATATCAAAGCGCGCCCCGTGGCGGGGGATATTGGCGCAGGCGAGCGGTTCCTGACAACGCTCAGCCCGTTTGTGTGGCGCAAACATCTGGATTTCGCCGCGATCGAGGATGCCCACAACATGCGCTTGGCGATCCGGGCGCATAAAGGTTTGGGGGGGGACATTGAACCCTTGGGTCACAACATCAAACTGGGCCGGGGTGGCATCCGCGAGATTGAGTTTTTTACTCAAACGCGCCAGTTGATCGCGGGCGGGCGGGATCCGTCGCTGCGGGTGCGCGGCACCGTGCCGGGGCTGACCCTTTTGGCACAGGCCGGTTGGCTGGACGCAAGCACCGCAGACAGCCTGTCAGACCACTATCGGTTTCACCGTACCTTGGAACACCGCGTCCAGATGGTGCAGGACGCCCAAACTCATATCGTACCTAAAACCGAAGCAGAATTTGAGCGGATCGCCTGCCTGATGGGCCAAGATGCAGGCGCGTTGAAAAATGACATCCGTGACCGGCTGCAATCCGTCGAAACTCAGATCGAAGGCTTCTTCAGCCCTACGGATCCGACGCCCGCGACACCGGACACATTGGTGTACCTCAACGACACAGTGGTCTCGCGCTGGTTGACCTATGCCGCGATGCGGACAGACCGTGCGCAAACCTTGCTGGATCGTTTGCGCCCCGTCTTTGAACAACGCCTGACCCAAGCCACCCGCCCGGAAGAGGCCCTGACCGCATTGGATGGGTTTTTGGCGGGTCTGCCCGCCGGGGTGCAATTGCTGTCCCTGTTTGAATCCAACCCGCAGCTGATTGATCTGGTGCTTGATATCGTTACGACAGCCCCCGCTTTGGCCGATCATCTGTCGCGCAATGCCCATGTGCTGGATGCCGTGATTGGCGGCGGGTTCTTTACTGATTGGCCTGCTCAGGCGGGGTTAGAACAAGACCTGACTGCCCGATTGTCGCTGGTTCTGAACGACTACGAAGGCCAATTGGACAGTACGCGACGATGGATGAAGGAATGGCACTTCCGCATTGGCGTGCATGTGTTGCGCGGGCTGATTGATGCAGACACGGCCGGGCGCCAATACGCCGATCTTGCGCGGGCCGTTTTGGCGGTCCTTTGGCCCTGTGTTCAGGCTGAGTTTGCCCGCAAACATGGGCCCGCACCGGGGCGCGGGGCGGTTTTACTGGGCATGGGCGCTTTGGGGGCAGGGCGCATGAATGCCCGGTCGGATCTGGATCTGATTGTGATCTATGATCCTGAAGACGTCGACATGTCTGACGGCCCCCGCCCATTGGCCGCGCGCCCCTATTTCGCGCGCTTGACCCAAGCGTTGATCACAGCCCTGTCTGCACCCATGGCCGAAGGGCGGTTATACGAAGTGGACATGCGTCTGCGCCCGTCAGGCAACAAAGGGCCCGTCGCGACCAGTTGGACCAGCTTTCAAAGCTACCAAAGCGAAGAAGCCTGGACATGGGAGCATTTGGCCATGACGCGCGCCCGCGTCATCACGGGCGACGCCAGCCTGTCCCAAGACGTCGTCGGTTTTTTGGAAGACTTGATCGCGCGCGCCCGTAACGCTGCCCAAACTGCAGACGATGTGCAAAATATGCGCCTGCGCATCGCAGATGCCAAGACGCCCTCCGGTGCCTTTGACATCAAAGCAGGCCCCGGACTGATGCAGGATATCGAACTGTTTGCCCAAACAGGGGCCTTGTTGCAGGGGCAAATGGGGGCTGACATGCAGCCGGGCTTGACCGCGCTTACACCAAACGCCGATCAATTGATGCAGGCCCATCACCTGTTCTGGCAGGTGCAAACTGTGGGACGGTTGCTGACAGACACATTGGGTGACAGTGACACCCTTGCGACCGGCGCACGCGATTTTTTGTTGCGCATGACACAGCATACGTCGCTGGATGACTTGCAAAAGACGCTGGAAGCCGCGCAAAAGAAGGCACAACAGATCATTACGCAAACACTTCAAGACATCATTTCGGGCACCAGCGATGATTGACAAAGGCAGTACACACGATCCCAAGGGGCTCATCTTCGAGGCCTATCGCATTGATGGGATCGCAAAATCGGAATGCCGCACGATCTTTCTGGATTGGGCGCTCAGCCTGCCTGTGGACAGTGACACCAACGTCTCTCTGCGCGCGTTGCTGGACACCTATGCCCCGCAAAACCCGACACATGTCATGACCGAAGTGCTGACCGAAGGGCTGGCCCAAGCACGCGCGCCCAAGCGGCGCGGCGGCTGGCGGGCGCGTCAACGACCGCAATAAACGGGGAAGACGCGATTCAATTTCCCCGCGAATCTCTTCAAATCGACTTAAAAACGCCCAATTGTCCGTGCCTTTTGGCGACAACACATGTCCGACGACGTGACCTGTCGGCAATGAGGAGAGCGCTATGACGTTTTTGAAACTTGTAACTCTGCTGGGCCTGACAGCATCTTTGGCGGCCTGCGCAAATCAAGATGTGACCACGCGGTCAGTGGATTTTGAATCCACGCAAGCGGCTGCGTCCGACTCTGATCCCCTATCATTCGCTGATGTAGATGCCCCAGTGGCGGGCTTTCCTGCGGTGTCTGTGAAACAGATTTCCGTTGTTGTGCCTCGCGCATTGGAAGTGTCCGAAGCCAACCGATATCTGCCCGCAGGCGATATTGTCTGGCGCGAAGACCCGGTTGGGGATCGCCATGCACAAGTGCAAAAGATCTTTGAAGCCGGCTTGGGCAAGGGTACGCAAAACTTGAAAGGCGGAACACCTGTATCGCTTTATGTGCAAGTGATGCGCTTTCATGCGCTGACCGAAAAGGCGCGCTATTCCACGGGTGGGGTACATTCGATCAAATTTGGTCTGGCCGTGCGCGATCTGAACACGGGCCGTATCTTGGGACAGCCCCGCGTGATCGAGGCGGATTTGAACGCTTTGGGTGGTCGTATCGCCTTGGCGGCAGAAGCCAAAGGGCAGACACAAAAAGTGCGGATCACAGATCACTTGGCGGAAGTCATTCGTCAGGAACTGACCCAAACGGATGGTCATAAGAACGCCAAGTTAGGGCTTATCCAGCAACTCAATAAATTCTGAGCTTTCCCCCGAAGGCCAGACACACTAGAGGAGGGCGTCATGACGACGCCCTTACCCGATTCAGATCGCCCCGTAATTCGCCTCAAACCCAAAGCAGACGCGCGCAAGCTGCGTCATGGTGCGCCTTGGGTCTTTGATGCTGACCTTGTTGCAGATCGCCGCACCAAGGCTTTGGCCCCCGGTGCCTTGGCGATATTGCAGGATGCGGGGCGTCAAAATATTGGCCTTGCCGCCATCAATCCCGACTCGCGCATCATGGCGCGCATCCTGGACACCGATCCTGACGCGCAAATTGACGAGGCTTGGTTTACCGCCCGGCTGACCCGCGCCTTGGCGTTGCGCGAAAAGCTGTATGACGCGCCCTTCTATCGGTTGGTACATGCCGAAGTGGACGGCTTGCCCGGCGTGATCATTGATCGCTTTGGCGACATTGCCGTGTTGCAACCCAACGCCGCATGGGTCGAAGCGCATTTGGACATTCTGACAACTGTGCTGTCAAAGGTCACTGGTTGTGCCACGATCCTGAAAAACGCCTCGGGGCGTGCCCGCACGCTGGAAGGGCTGGATGATGTGGCCGCCACGTTGACCGGGACCACCCCCACAGACGCCGTGCCTGTTCCCATGAACGGGGCCACCTATATGGCGGACCTGACCGGGGGGCAAAAGACCGGTCTGTTTTATGACCAACGGGCCAACCAAGCCTTTGCCGCGGGTCTTGCCAAGGGCGCGCGTGTCTTGGATCTGTTTTCCCATGTTGGCGGGTTCTCACTGGCTGCCTTGGCCAATGGGGCCACACATGCCTTGGCCGTGGATGGATCTGCACCTGCACTTGGCTTGGCGCAAGAGGGGGCCGAGGCCTCTGGCGTGGCAGATCGGTTTGAAACACGCCAAGGCGATGCGTTTGACGTCCTGCATGCGTTGACCGCCGAAGGCGCACAGTTTGATGTGGTGATCTGTGATCCCCCAGCCTTTGCACCGTCCAAGAAATCACTGGAACCGGGTTTGCGCGCTTACGAAAAAGTCGCGCGCCTTGCGGCTCCTCTGGTGGCCGAGGGCGGCATTCTGGGGCTGTGTTCCTGTTCGCATGCAGCCACATTGGATAAGTTCCGCAATGCCTGTACCCGTGGGATTGGCCGCGCTGGCCGACAGGCCCGTGTCATCCACACAGGGTTCGCAGGACCAGATCATCCACAACTGCCACAACCCGGAGAGAACGGCTATCTCAAGGCGCTGTTCTTCGCGATATGAAACTGCTGCTGGACGCATGCGTGCTGTACCCAACGGTCATGCGCGAAATGCTGATCGGTGCGGCGAGCGCGGGGCTTTATACGCCGCTTTGGTCTGACCGTATTCTGGAAGAATGGGCGCGAGCGGCTGGCAAACATAGCGGCGCGCAAGAAGCGCAAGCGCGCGGCGAGATTGCCATGCTGTGCGCGGCATGGCCCAAGGCCAGCGTCACAGCGCCTGATGCCTTGACCGCCCGGCTTTGGTTGCCCGATCCCAACGACATTCATGTGCTGGCCGCCGCCATCGCAGGATCCGCTGACACCATCATCACACTGAACAAAAAGGACTTCCCCAAGAATATCTTGGCGGAAGAGGGTGTGGATCGGCTGGACAGCGATGCCTTGCTCTATCAGTTCTGGCTTAACGCTCCTGATGCCATGGACGCTGTGGGGGCCCACGTTCTGGATACAGCACAGCGCCTGTCGGGGGAACCTTGGACCATCCGTGCCCTGATGAAAAAGGCGCGCTTGCCTCGATTGGGCAAAGCCTTGTCATCGCTTTAAGGTTTCGGAAGCGCCGCCGCGGCCCATTTGGCCTCTAACGTCTCAAGTGCTGCGATCCGCTCAGCCGTTTTTGGATGGCTTAACAGCCACGCTGGCATGGTGCCCATATTCGTCTGGGTCAAGGCTTCTAGCTTTGCAAACAACGCCTTTTGCGGTGCCACGCCAATCCCTGCCTTGGTCAGCAAGGCGGCGGCATATTCATCCGCCTCGTATTCGTCATTGCGCGACAGTTTCGCGGCCAACAAACTGGCCAAGGAATTGGCGATCCAAACACCAATACCGGGCAAAAACCGGCTTAGCATCATTCCCAACGCGGCACGCAGCGCGTTTTGACCGGAAAAATCGATCATACGGCGGCGCGAATGGCCCAAGGCCACATGCCCAAGCTCGTGTGCGATGACACTCGCCAACTCTTCGCCTGTGACCTCACCCGCAAGATACTTGTTGTAAAAGCCTCGCGTGATGAAAATCCGCCCGTCCGGTGCCGCCAATCCGTTCACCGGCGCGATTTCATACACATGCACTTTGATCCGGGGCAGGTCCAACGCAGCCGCCATCCGGTCGCATAATTGTTTCAGGTTGCGATCGGCAAGCTCTGTAGATTGCGCATCCAGTGCCTTTTCGGTGCGCCACACAGAAAAGCGGTACGCCACAAGCCCATACAGAAGGGCCAAGAGGATCGGCATGACTTTGAACATGTGATTAGATATGGGGCAAGTGGGTCATGTTTTCCAGCGCACAGGCAAAGAAACTGGCCCACGAAACGCCCAACCCTGAAATGGTACGTCCCCAGCGATCTCAAGACCGGGCAATTGGTCGAACATCATGGGCAACGCAAACTCGGCAATCATACAGCGGGATGCGGCCGCCCCGGCGCAGAAATGCGGGCCTGCGCCAAATGGGATGGCGGCGGATACGTCGCGCGTAATGTCAAACGCGTCGGGCGCGTCAAAATGCGCGCCGTCCCGGCATGCAGAAGAAAACATAAAGAAAACAGTGTCATCTGGTTCAAAGCTCACGCCGCAGGTTGTGTCTGCTTTCGCGACCCGCCGCGGTGTCATTCCGATGGGCGTGACCCAGCGGATATATTCGCCAAATGCATCCTTGTATGAATTTTTGCCCTCTCGGATACGCCCATGCTGGTCCGGATGTGTCATCAACGCCCAAGCCGTGCCTGCAATGGCGTCCCGTGGTTCGTTCTGACCACCGCCGATGATGACCTTGATGGTGCCCGCAATGGCGTCCCGCGACAGTCCCGCTTGATCCAGAACCGAGATGATGGACATATCCGGCGCGTCGCGCAGCGCAACCAATCGCGCATCAATCAGCGCATCAATCGAGGCTGACGCCGCATCCGCTTTGCGCCGGATGTCTGCATCGCCCACGTAATTGGCACAGCCATCCAGCATTGCCTGACTGCAATAATCCATGCGCAGCGTGGGCATATTGGTCAGCCCGGTCATTTCGCGCAACGCATCTGCCGCCACGGGCAAGGCAAAATCACGAACCAGCTCTGCCTGACCTTTGGGTTTCAGCGTTTCAAGATGATGGGTCACGATGGCGCGAAACTTATCCGCCCAAACGTCACGCACAGTGCGCGGGCTAAGGGCCGGGAACAGGGCTTTACGCTCTACCATATGCGCATCGCCATCCTTGCGCATCATGTTGTCGCCCATGATCTGCTGCAGCAATCCGCCCGGCTGATACGACGAAAAAACCCCGGTGCGTTTTTCCTCGCGAAACACATCGTCACGTCGTGTGATCAACGTGGCGCCAAGTTCGGGCACAAAGCATACTGGGGCCTGTGCGCGCATGCCGGCCAAGGCCGGATAGGGATCCGCGGCAAAGGCTTGGGGATCAACAGAAAAGACAGGTGCATTTGACATGACGCAGCCTAAATCGCTTATCGGCGTCTTGGGAAGCGCTGATTTTGACGGCTAAGGCACACAGCGCTGGCCAAACGCGCCTATCGGCTAAGTTCCCGCATCCCGCGTCCCAGACCCTCTAGCGTCATGGGCACCATGCGGTCTTTGCCAAAGATCTCTTGGATCATCTGGATGGAATGGGTGTAGCCCCAATAGTTTTCCGGCACCGGGTTGATCCATAAGTGAGAGGCCCATTGATCCCGCGCCCGTGCCAGCCAGGTTGATCCGGCCTCTTGGTTCCAGTGCTCATTGGCACCACCGGGATAGGCGATTTCATAAGGAGACATCGACGCGTCCCCCACGAAAATACATTTGTAATCCGGCCCATAAGTGCGCAGCACCTCATGCGTTGCGGTTTGCGCATCCCAGCGGCGGCGGTTGTCTTTCCACACGCCTTCATACAGGCAATTGTGGAAATAAAAGTGCTCCATATGCTTGAATTCAGACCGGGCCGCAGAAAACAATTCCTCGACGACTTTGACATGCGGATCCATCGACCCGCCCACATCCAGAAACAACAACACCTTCACAGCATTGCGCCGCTCGGGGCGGGTTTTCACATCCAGATAACCGTTTTCCGCAGTGGCGCGGATGGTTCCGTCAAGGTCCAGCTCTTCCGCAGCGCCATCGCGCGCCCAGCGACGCAGCCGCTTCATCGCAACTTTGATGTTGCGGGTTCCCAGTTCAACGTTGTCGTCTAAGTTCTTGAAATCGCGCTTGTCCCAGACTTTGGTGGCGCGCTGATGTCGGCTTTCTTTCTGGCCGATACGCACCCCTTCGGGGTTATAGCCATAGGCCCCAAAGGGCGACGTGCCGGCTGTGCCAATCCACTTGTTGCCACCCTGATGGCGGCCTTCCTGTTCCTTCAAACGCTCTTTCAGCGTCTCCATCAGCTTTTCAAATCCACCCAAGGCTTCAATCTCGGCGCGTTCTTCCTCGCTCAGATGTTTTTCAGCCATCTTGGCAAGCCATTCGTCCGGGATATCCACGGCCTCAAGAACCTGATCAAAACTGATGTTTTCCAGGCCCTTGAACGCCGCCGCAAAGGCCTGATCGAACTTGTCCAGATTGCGTTCGTCTTTCACCATCGACACGCGCGCCAGATAGTAAAACGCCTCGACATCATAGGTGGCAAGCCCGACCTTTAAACCTTCCAGAAAACTAAGAAATTCGCGCAAGGAAACGGGAATACCAGATTTTCGCAGATGCTCGAAAAAGGGCAGGAACATGCGCTTACACCGATCTGTCGATCACAAGTGTCAGGATCAATCCAACAATGGCAAAAGCAAATGCGTACCCTGCACCATATTGCAGCATGTCCAGTACATTGCCTTTTTGTTTGCGGGCAGCCAGCGCCCCAAAAACAGCGCCGATAATCGCAAGACCAATGACAACCATAACCGCTCCCCAGTTGTGACGGGCGCGGGTGTTCTCTTAGCCGCGCTCTTTGATCGGACTGAGTGATGATATCTCGCGCTGCTTGGCGCGGACCGCCCAATCCGGGCCAAAGCCGTAACGCGCCCATCCCAGACTGTCCAGTCTGACACTGCGGGCTTCGCTGGATTGCCCTTGCAGGTCCAGCGCTTCGGATTTCAGCAAAAGCAAGGTGGATAGCAGGGCTGCGTTTTCACTGCGCGATGCAATGTCCAGATGTGGATTGACCAGACGCAGGGCACGTTCACCATCGCCGTCCGACAATGCATGTGCCGCCAATTGAGTGGCCACATAAGCGCGGTGCAACGACGTGCCGTAGCTGCGTTGATAATAGGCATCTGCTTGTTCGAAATGAACTTTTGCTGCACCCGGATCGTTTAGCTGCGCCAATCGTCCTGCCGCATAATGCGCAAATGCCCGACGGTGATCTTGCCAACCCAGTGTCTCTGCGATTTTCAAGGCTTGGTCCACGGCCGCGCGGCGTTGCGCAGTTGACGCGCCGGGGCCAAGCGCTGTTTGCACCGATTGGGACCATGCCCGCGGTGTGCGTGTGGAAAAGCGTCCAGCGACAGATTGTCCACGTGGATTAATGCGCGCAAAAATTCCGGGAAGCTTGGCGGCCACTTGGCCACGGGTCATCCCGGATTTCAGAGATGAATCGTAATAAGCCCGCAGGATCAACATGTCATAACCGGTCAGAACCGTATGCACATTGTCGTCATTGAACACGCTATCGGGCAACCGATAAAGGTCATTCAGTGGCCCCAACGCCTGCGCCAGTTCTTCATGCAGGCAATCGCGCACCTCTTGTGGGCTTGCGTCGTTGGGCAGGAAGATTGCGATCTGTTTGCGCTGTTTCAGCAAAGTCCAGTTGGTCTTTGACGAACGCCGCGCAGATTTATATTCCTTTAGCGACGCAATATTGGGAACCACGAAGCAGGCCGCATGGGGCAGGGCGCGCCGAATTTCGGCCCGCGTGACAGCCTGGATCGTGATATGTGCGTTGGCTGAATTGGACCGCGAGATGTCGATCCCGGCCTCGGTGCGCAAGCGATGCAGCAATTTGGTCAAATCCGGTCCCAGCGATGGGGGTGGGGCTCCTGTGACCCGCACTGTGATGGGATGTTCGAACCTGGTAAAGCTGGGCAAATTGCGCCCGCTTTCCAACTGAAAGCTGAGTTCCACAAAATCCAAGGCCAGATCATTGTTTGAAATCACCGGAGTCACCACGCGCGGCGCCCCAAAGGTTTTCATCGCAGGCAGACCCGACGACGGTTGACCGGTTGTAAAGGCGCGGGTTGCGGTATCCACAGTGGCGATAATGGGTGTTGCAGGCGAACACGCGTTCAGCATCACAGCCAGTGGCAGAACAAATTTACG
This sequence comes from uncultured Paracoccaceae bacterium, assembly GCA_938038825.1. Taxonomy (GTDB): domain Bacteria; phylum Pseudomonadota; class Alphaproteobacteria; order Rhodobacterales; family Rhodobacteraceae; genus Aliishimia. The sequence goes on from CALHST010000432.1 coordinate 10,543, forward strand.
CATTTACGACACCCGCCGATTATAGCGGATAAAGGGTGTCTTTGTTCCGATCCGATCATACAGCTTGCGGGCATTGTGATTGAAGTCTTGGGTCAGCCAATAGACGCTTGGCGCATTGGCATCATCCGCCGCTGCATAAACCGCCTCGATCAGGGCGCGTCCAACGCCGCGTCCGCGCACAGAAGGATCCGCGAAAAGGTCCTGCAGATAACACACAGGCTCCACTTTCCACGCATGGGCATGGAACAGGTAATGTGTCAGGCCAACGAGTGTGCCCTCGTGTTCGGCCACGAAACAGCAGAATTGATGCGGGGCTTTGTCCAACAGGCGTTCGAACGTTGTGTCAAACACAGCATCTGGCAGCGACGTTTCATAGAACTCAAGATACGCGGTCCACAGCGCGGCCCATTGGTCGCGGTCGGACTCCTTCAATCGGCGCACAAAAAGTGCGTCACTTCGTGTCATAGTACTGCCTGCCTCGCCGTTTTGGCTTATTGGATGGGTGTGTTTTCACACTCCATCGCGGTTAGGATAGGGAGCAAATGGGGCGAAATTGTGACTTTAAGGTCCGAATCGGACTCATTAAAATTCATAAGCCCTTGTAATTGTTAAGGAGTACAACACTTACCCACCACTTTTTCCACAGAAATTTGTCAACAATCGTGGGATGTCCCTTTAGATTAGTTCGGAAACGGCACTGGATTTGCTTAAGTCCAAATCCACGCGCAAGGCAACGCGGGCCCGTCCCAAGCGTGACATAACTGTGCCCATGGGGATCCCCGTGATGTTCGCCAAATCCGCGGGGCTGGTTTCGCCCCGCGCCACCAGCCGGATCAGCTGGGCCTGATCATCGGGCAATCGGTTGATGGCTGACATCAAATCCTTCAAGGCAAGCCGGGCATGCGCCTCTGGCAAGCAGCTCAGGTGATCTTCGCGGATTTCTTCGCTGGCGTGCGACTGGCGCCACCCGGACGTGGCCAGATTGCGCAACGTGATCATCGCATAGGCTTCCAGGTCCTGAATGTCAGCATCATCCACCAGCTTTTGCCAGATTTTGAGCGACGCGTCCTGTGCCAGATCTTGGGCTGCGTCACGGTCCCGCGTTAAACGGCGCGCGCGGGCGATAATGCGCGGCATCAGGGCTTCTAAATGGTCGGGAAGGTTGGGGGCAGCAACGGTCATGGCAGGGCTCCTGTCAGGTGGGATGACCCTAAGGTGGCGATGCACAGCGCCCATGAAAACCGGGGAATATCCGCCGATGGCAGGCTTCCGCGCTTTTTGAGCAAGCCCTTGCCGGGACACAGTGGGCATATGCGCAAGGCTTCGCTTGGACGCTCAAGACAGGGATGCGCAGCCGGTTTTGCGCGTCTGTCATTGTGAAGGTCACGAAACGACCTTTGTACACAGTCTTGATAATCTCGGGAGAGAAACGATGACAAAGATCACAACACTCGCAGCCCTGATCGCAATGGGTATTGCAGGTACAGCCATCGCAATGAGCGACAACGCCAAAGCCGTTGATGTCAACGGGGATGGCATTTTGACCATCGACGAGCTGCAGGCCGTCTTTCCAGAGGTGACCACCGACAGCTTTTCCACATTGGATCTGAATGCCGACGGTGCTTTGGATGATGCGGAAATCACAGCGGCCGAAGATGCTGGCATCATGCCAACGGGCCCAAGCGACAGCTAACGCTGGCAGAACACATTCGGGACAGAAATCTTTTCGGGTTTTGCGACTGCCAAGATTGCTGTGCCGGGTGGGGGGCGCGGTCTGTTCCCCCCAGGTTCAGACCGCGCATTTTTTGATTGGCTTTTGGCGCCGCCTCAACATCTGGCGTCAATCCCCAAGCCAATCACGACGCCCGGCCCCGTGGTCGGGCGTCAATTTTTGGGGCGCAAGCGCGATTCCGGGGGGTGCGATTACTTTGGCAAGAAACTTTCGGCGGAGATCCTTTGAAGCATAACTCGAACGACTGGTTGGCGGGTATGGTTTCAGTTGATCGACGCAACACAGGAAGCAAATTTCACTGCAGGTGTCAGGCACTGCTAGGTCTTTCAGCCCCACAATACCAGCTGATCGCAAGTGGTATGGAGGTCACGCCGATCTATGCAATGGCACAACCACTGATGGCCAATGAGTCCAATTTTCGCATGATTTATTGCGCACGGAACGCCTAAGGAGTAGCCTATATTCTCGACCGGGAAGGTCCGCTCGGAGATCGTTTGACAATGCATGATGACAGAGAGGAAGGTGCGGACCTCTTGAACGCATACCGGGGATCTGGCGAAATCAGTCAAACACATCATCAAGACAGTTTCATCACTCTCTGATGACTTGAACTCTGAGTGTTCGGGTGTTGTGTGCTTGTTGATGCTCAAAGAGATATTGGCTTTGTGCCTTTCCAAGTGTGAGGCGGCCCATTTCTATTGGGATAGATGGCGCTGCATCGCTCGGAAGATCTGGTGTTTTTTAGTGACCTAATAAGGCTGGCTGGGACCGGTACAATTGTAAACTGGTTCGACCCACTCCGCAAAATCGAATGGGAGATCATCGTGCCGGAGGCGCGTCTTCGACACGACGCCAACCCGTCGTTCGGCGGACCCGAGGCCGTTCTGGCCTACCTCAGTAGTTACACCCACCGTGTCGCGGTCTCGAACCAGCGCTTTGTCAGCGCCGATGGAAACACCGTGGCGTTCCGATGGAAAGATTATCGGATCAAGTGCGGTGATCGTATGAAAGTCATGCGGCTGGCGACACATGAATTCATCCGCCGCTTCCTCATGCATGTTCTGCCCGGCGGGTTCCACCGCATCCGCCACTATGGTCTGCTGGCCTCCGCACAGCGCAAGGCCAATATCGCAAAGGTCCGTGCCCTGATCGGGGCAAGCGCACCAGAGCAGGAACCATCATTCGAAGATGATCCTGGCCCGCATCAGAAAATCTTCATCACAGCAAGCATTGGGGTTAAGTCTGTATGGTCTGTTTCGCCGCAATTTTGTTTGGCCACACGGGGGGCCTCCGTTCCGTGATTGCTCACGGCGCTAAGCACAAAAAAAGCCGCGGGGTCGGGGACCACGCGGCTTTGGTGTTTTGGGTGGCTAAGGCTCAGCTTTGCGGCTGATCTTCGTCTTCGCCGGATTCGTCGTCCTGGCTGATGCCTGCGGATTCGGCCAGGTCGTCGTCGTCGGATGCGGCAGCGCCGATATCGTCGAACAGTTCCTGAATTTCGAATTCTGCGGCGGCTTCTTCCTCGGCGGCGAGTTCCTGAATGGACTTACCAGAGGCTTGCAGTTCTGCTTCTTCAGCAGAGCGGGCCACGTTCAGCTTCATGGACACGGTCACTTCGGGGTGCAGCACAACAGAGACTGTGTGCAGGCCCAAGGCTTTGATCGGGTCAATGATAACAACTTGCTTACGGTCAACCGAGAAGCCATCCGCTGTGGCGGCATCCGCCGCGTCACGGGTGGTCACAGAGCCGTACAGGTTGCCGCCGTCAGAGGCCTGACGAATCACGATGAACTGCTGTCCGTCGAGACGGCCGCCCATGTCTTCGGCTTCTTTCTTCGTTTCCAGATTGCGTGCTTCCAGCTGCGCTTTCTGAGTTTCGAAGTTGGCGATGTTGGCTTTGGACGCGGTCAGCGCTTTTTTCTGCGGCAGCAGAAAGTTGCGTGCGTAACCGGCTTTGACGTCAACGACGTCGCCCATTTGGCCAAGTTTTGCCACACGTTCCAGAAGGATCACTTGCATGTCGAAGTCTCCTTATTTCACAGCGTAGGGCAGAAGCGCGAGGAAGCGGGCGCGTTTGATGGCACGGGCCAGCTCGCGTTGCTTCTTGGCAGAGACTGCGGTGATACGGGACGGCACGATTTTGCCACGCTCAGAGATATAGCGCTGCAGCAGACGTGTGTCTTTGTAGTCGATCTTAGGTGCGTTATCGCCCGAGAAGGGGCAGACCTTACGACGGCGGAAAAATGGTTTTGCGGCCATGGCTTAAGATCCTTTCTTAGCGGCGTTCGCGACGTTCACCGCGATCGCGGTCGTCACGTTTTTGCATCTGAACCGAAGGGCCTTCGACGTGCGCGTCGACCTTGATGGTCAAAACGCGCATCACGTCTTCATGCAGGCGCATCAGGCGTTCCATTTCTTGAATCGCAGGCGCAGGGGCGTCTGTTTTCAAGAACGCATAGTGGCCTTTGCGGTTCTTGTTGATCTTATAGGCCATTGTTTTGACGCCCCAGTACTCGTGTTCCACGAGTGTACCGCCGTTATCGGACAGCACGGTGCCAAAATGTTCGATGAGCCCTTCGGCCTGTGTGTTGGACAGGTCCTGACGGGCGATCATCACATGCTCATATTTGGGCATGGATCATTTCCACTTCTATCAAGGCGCATTTCAAAGGTCGGGCATTTTGGCTTTCCGCGGCCCGACCACGAGAGACTGCGCGGTTCAAAAATCTTTGCGGAAAGATGGGGCCTTATACAGGGGTGGCGGGCAGGATCAAGAGAGATATGGTTGCCGCAACATAACCTTACACGTGGCGCAGCTTTGCCCCATTTGCGCCCCGATTGACACGCATTTTCTGGACGACACCGCTTGGCAGCGGATTGGACGGGACAGGAGATTATTGCGATGACAGGCACAGTCAAAGCCATCGCCGTGGAAAAGGCGCCGCATTCAGTGAATGAATCCATTTTGGACGTGACCATCAAGTTGCGTGATGGGGTGCCTTGGGTGGTGCGTACCGCGCAGCGTTTTGGCGGTGTTGCGTTTTCCGTTGCAGGTTTGGCGTTGCTGCTATTTCCCTTTGGCGCTGCCACGACAACAGAGATCCTGTGCAAACTGATGATGGCGCTGGTTTTCGGCTTTGTGGGCGCGGCCCTGTGGCAATCTGGTTCCCCGGCATCGACACCGGAAATGGAAATCGACTTAGTGCGGCGCGAAATTCGGCTGATGCGCTGGGTGGGCCGTCACCGTCAAGAGACATCGCGGGCAAGCTTCTCGGATTTGGGGCGCGCTGAAATCGCGGGCCGTGTTGCACGGCTGTGGGACAAGACAGATGGGCTTGTGGCTGAGTTGAACCTGGCTGACGAACGCGCTGTGCGGTCATTGCAGCGGGCCTTGCAGGACGAAGGCGTTCCTGTCTGAGTCACATTATTTGTGCAACAATGCACCGCAGTGGCAGTGCGTCTGTTCGCGTCCGCACAGAATGTGTTGATCGGTGATGTATTGCTGCGCGGACCGTTTGTGGCACACTTATCTCTATTCTGACCCCGTGAATGGAGAATTTTGCGATGAAATCCCTGATCCTTGCCGCTGCTATGGCGCTGCCTGCGACGTTTGCCTTGGCTGCAGACAAATATGTTCTTGATTCCAGCCACAGCCAAGTTGTGTTTTCTTACAACCACTTGGGCTATTCTACGACCTTTGGAATGTTCTCTGGTTTTGAAGGCGACATCGTGTTCGACAAAGAGAACCCAGATGCATCCAGCGTGACAGTGTCCATGCCCGTGAAATCCATGTTCACAGGCTGGGAAGCGCGCACGGGACACTTTATGTCTGACGATTTCTTTGGTGCCAAAGACGAAGACCTGATCACGTTTAGTTCAACGGGCATCGAAGTGACCGGCGACAACACAGCCAAAATCACTGGCGACTTGACCATGAACGACACAACCGTTTCCGTCGTTCTGGATGCGGTTCTCAACCAAGCAAGCGCCTATCCATTTGGTCAAAACGAAGGCCGTGAGTGGGCTGGTTTTAGTGCGACAACAACGTTGACTCGGTCTGATTTTGGATTGGGTGCGTTTGCGCCGGCAGTGAGCGACGACGTGCAAGTTCAGATTTCTGTTGAGGCGATGAAAGAAGGGTAAGCCCGCTTCTTCATTGCGACTGTCGATAACGGCCCGCTGGATGTTTCAGCGGGCCATTTCTTTTGCAGAGCGGCTGCGCCGCATAGGGTTTTATTTTGCTCAGTCCCCGCAAGGGCTTTTGGGGGGATCCCCCAAACCCCCGCGCTTTAGGATCCGTCTTTGGCGCGTGTGGCTGTGACGGCGATGCGAACGTCAACGGCAAAGTTCAATGAGCTTTCATCTGACATGTTTTCCCCGATGCCAAAGTCCAGTCGATTGAGGGTGACAAGCGCCTTCATCGAAGCGCTGTCGCCGTCATATTGCAGTTCGAACGGCAGGCTGATGGGGACCGACCTGTCTTTGATGGTCAACAAACCCTCGGCGGCGTGGCCTTCGGGGATGACAACGATATCTGCTTTGAACGTCGCGGTTGGGTGGTCTTCGACAGAAAAATAATCAGGACCCAAAGCCTGCTTTGTGACAGATCCCAGAGTGAGCGATGGGATTGCGATGGTGACATCCACGCTTCCGGCTGTGCTGTGCGCGATTTCGGGGTCAAACGTGATGGACGCGGTCCAGTCGGCAAAATTGCCTTGGACCTTTGAATTGAACTGCGTGATTTCGATATCGATACTGCCGTCTGTCACAGTCCATTCTGATGCCACGTCATCCAGCTGCGTTTGGGGCGTTTCTGACCCGTGAGACGCATAGACCCCAAGCCCTGCGCCGATACCAATGGCGATGATCCATGCCGCCACAGCCGACACAATTGGAACGGCGGAATGGCGATGAGGTACGACGTCGGGCGCGTTTCCGGAGCCAAACCACATGCGACGCAAGGTGTGATCCTTGTCGATGATGTGATGCTTGAGCGCCCCAGCGATATGAAGGATCACAGAAGCCATGAGGACCCGTTCAAACACGATGTGCAAACCTGCAAACACAGATGCAACGGCGTCACTTTTGGGAACAAAGGGCAGGTTCTGCCCAAAGGGCCACCAGATCGGGGCAAAGCCTGTTGTCGCAGCATGGTGGATCCACCCGGACAAAGGCACGAGTAGCAAAGAGCCATAAAGAAGCCAGTGCACTGTTTCTGCGGCCCAATGCTCCACTTTGCGGTCAGGGTGCAAGGGCCCGGGTTTGGGTTGGCTGATGGCCCATGCAATTCGGGCCAATGCTACAAAGAATACGGTTACGCCCAGTGTTTTGTGCAGCGAGAACAAGAACGCCTTGCGGGTGAGTTCTTCGGGGGTGTTGAACGGCAAGCCATTGGCGATAATCCCAAGTGGGATCAGCGACAGGATCAACAGGGCGGTGAGCCAATGAAAGGTTTTGGTCACGCTGCCATAACTGCGCGTGGTGTTTTGTGCGGGCATGGGGCGTCTCTTTTTTGTACCGTATGTCTATGGCTAACATTTAGGTACCGCGAATGCGCGCGCTAAGCCATGGGCTTAATAAAACGCGTGCGTCAGCGCAAAGGAGTAGGGCGCTGACGCACAGAGGCCGGATCCGTACGATTGGGCGTCGTGTCAGTGGGGATCCTGCTTTTGTGTGGGGGTGCGCGTTGTTTCAGAGCCATCCAAGGGGCGGGGAGCCAAACCTGCAACAACGCGCGGTGTGAGTGGTGAATTAGCAGATGCACAATCTGTATGTGTCGGTGCTGCCCTTTTTTCGGCCTTAAGTGATGTGGCCGATCCGGGGGATCGTAGGGGAAGTGGAAGGGCAGACAGCGACAGCATAACGAACACACACCATTTCGGTAAAATTCTACTAAAAGTAGAATCAGGTTAACACGCATGTCGGGAATTGCCTAACGCTTTTGTGATTGGGCCGTTGCGCCGCGTAAACCAGCGGCGTATCCAAGTTTCCAAAGCACGTTAGAACAAAGGACAGGCACATGAGTGTGGCATTCGTTTTCCCAGGGCAAGGGGCGCAGACAATCGGAATGGGCAAGGCGTTAGCGGATGCCTATCCCAGCGCGGCAGAGGTCTTTGCCGAGGTGGACGACGCCTTGGGGGAATCCCTGTCTTCATTGATCTGGGAAGGCGAACAGGATGCGTTGACGCTGACCCAAAATGCGCAGCCAGCATTGATGGCCACGTCAATTGCGGCGCTGCGCGCGTTAAAGGCCGAAGGATTTGGATTGGACAAAGCGACGTTTGTGGCTGGGCATTCTTTGGGCGAGTATTCCGCGTTGTGTGCGGCGGGGGCGATTTCGGTGGCGGATACGGCGCGCTTGTTGCGTACGCGCGGCGAAGCGATGCAAAAAGCGGTTCCGGTTGGCGTTGGCGCGATGGCTGCCTTGTTGGGCCTTGATTTCGCGGGCGCCACAGAGGTTGCGCAAGAGGCGGCGAGCGAAGGTCAGGTGTGTCAGGCGGCCAATGACAATGATCCGGGGCAGGTTGTGATCTCGGGGCATAAAGAGGCGATTGAGCGGGCCGTGAGTATTGCCAAGGAAAAAGGTGCCAAGCGTGCAGTTTTGTTACCCGTAAGCGCGCCATTCCATTGTGCTTTGATGCAGCCAGCGGCCGATGTGATGGCGCAGGCTTTGGCCAATGTTAAGATCAACGTGCCTGCGGTTCCGCTGGTGGCCAATGTGCGGGCCGAGGCGGTGACGGACCCGGATCAGATCCGCGCGTTGTTAGTGGAACAGGTGACGGGCTCTGTGCGCTGGCGCGAAAGCGTGGCCTGGATGGCGGGTCAAGGTGTCACTGAACTGTGGGAGATCGGTGCGGGCAAGGCGCTGTCTGGCATGGCACGCCGCATTGATCGGGCGTTGGCAACCAAGGCAATTGGCGCGCCTGCGGATCTGGATGCGCTTAAGGGCTGAGGCCCCGTCAGAAATCTTGAAAAAACCACGCGGATCGGGTATCAAACCCCTGCCTGACAGGAGGCATTCGGTCCGCGTAAAGGGTTCAACCCACCGTCCAAAGATGCAGATTGCACCTTTTTTCCTCTCGAAGATGCGGACGTCGAGGATTTGGAAAGATGGTGGACTATGACACATTCCCTTCCGGAAAACGCGAGTCTTGAGTGGCTTAAGAAAACTGCGAAACAGCGCAAGAAAGCGCTGGCAGAGCAGGGTATTGATGTGACTTTGTCGGCGTGCCAATTCGAGCTGGCCAAGGAATATGGTTTTGCCAGTTGGCGTGAGGTGAAAGCACATTTTGACAAAGACACCGAAAGTGCCGAGCAAGCGCGCGCGTTCTTTGATGCCGTGACCCGCGATCATGTCAAAACGGTTGTTTCGATGATCAATGCTGCGCCTGATTTGGTCGGGGTCGTGGCGGATCATCCGTTTTGGGGTGGGCAGCTACAGGCCTTGCACTTAGCGGTTGAGGGTCACCGGCCAGAGATGGTCGCGACCTTGCTGGCTGCTGGTGCTGATGTGAACGGGCACAACGCGGGATATGATCACTGGTCGCCTTTGATGTTGGCGTTGAAAGATGAGCGCGGTGACATCGAAAAGATGCTGCGCGACGCAGGTGCGCGGGTTGGGCCGTGCGAGGCGTTGTTGGCAGGGGATGATGCCTTTGTCACCGAGTGGTTCGCGGTGAAGCGAAAGGCCAACTTCGACCGTCCCGGCGGGTCTTTGATCGCTCTTGCACGGACGCCTCATGCTGTGCGCGTTTTGCTGGATGCAGGGTATTCGGTGACAGAGAAAGATCGCTGGGGATCAAACGCCATGGATGCGCTAAGCCGGGTCGGGGCGGCGGGTAAGCCGCTTGTCGAGGCGTTGGTTCGGGCCGGGGAAACGGCTTTGGGTCGGGACATTGCGCGGTTGGGCGATTTGCAGGCACTAAAATCAGCGTGTGAGACCAATCCGACTTGGGTGAACGATCCGTCTGTTTTGATGGCTGCTGTTGATTTCGGGCATATCGATTCTGTTGCGTGGCTTTTGAGCCAAGGTGCTGACGTGCAGTCGCGCCATGACTTTGGGTCTGAAGGCACCGCACTACATTCCGCCGCATGGGGCGGGAATTTGGCGATGGTGACCTTGTTGCTTGACCATGGGGCGGATGTTGACGCGTTGGATACTGAGTATCGCACGACGCCGAAAGTCTGGGCCGAAACAGCGCGTCGGGTCACCAATAACCCGGATTGCGAAGCGGTTGCCGCGCTTTTGGCGCAGCAAATCCCGTAAGCACTGCTTGATTTGGGCGCGCTGTCGGGGCAAGACGGGGATCAAACGAGAATTGGGGGCACCATGTTTGATCTTTCAGGAAAATCCGCGCTGGTTACAGGCGCATCTGGCGGCATCGGTGCCGATATTGCGCGGCAATTGCACAGCGCAGGCGCAACCGTTGGCCTTTCGGGTACGCGGGTGGAACCGCTGGAGGCATTGGCGGCAGAGTTGGGCGAACGTGCGCATGTCCTGCCCTGTAACCTGAGCGATACCGGTGCAGTAGACGCGCTGCCCAAGCAAGCCGCCGAAGCCATGGGATCGGTTGACATCCTGATCAACAACGCTGGGATTACGCGGGACAATCTGTTCATGCGCATGTCTGCGGATGAATGGGAAAGCGTGATCGACGTGAACTTGGGCGCGACGTTCCGTCTGTGCAAGGGCGTGATGCGTGGCATGATGAAAACGCGTTGGGGTCGGATCGTGAACATCTCGTCCGTTGTGGGGGCGACCGGAAATCCGGGGCAGGCCAATTATGCCGCATCCAAAGCGGGCATGGTGGGCATGACGAAATCACTGGCTTACGAGGTGGCCTCGCGCGGGATTACAGTGAACGCGGTGGCACCGGGCTTTATCGCCACAGCCATGACAGACAAACTGACTGACGATCAAAAATCCGGAATTCTGGCGCAAATCCCAACCGGTCGGATGGGCAGTCCGGACGAAATTGCCTCGGCGGTTCTGTACCTTGCAAGCCCCGAAGCCGCTTATATCACAGGCACCACCTTGCACGTGAACGGCGGCATGGCCATGTTGTAACGGCAGATCAGTGCGGCTTGCGCAATACTTGCCATTGTGGCGATTCGTGTTATAGGCGGCGCTGAGATATCCCGACATGGCACACATGCTGTGTTGGAAACCGGATAGACCGGACCAAAACCGCGCTTCAAAAAGAGGCGCATATCGACGCCTTCCCAATTGGGGGCAACCATATCGGACCGCAGGGTTTGATAACAGAATAAGGACTTGAAGCATGAGCGACGTCGCAGATCGGGTGAAGAAAATCGTTGTGGATCACCTCGGCGTGGAAGAAGGCAAAGTAAGCGAAAACGCGTCCTTCATTGACGACCTGGGCGCAGACAGCCTGGACACAGTGGAATTGGTCATGGCCTTCGAAGAAGAGTTTGGCATCGAGATCCCAGATGACGCAGCCGAAACCATCCAAACATTTGGCGACGCAGTGAAATTCATCACTGAAGCGGCCTAAACAGCTTTTATTGGCATAACACGCCGATTGAAGGCGCCTCTCCCAGCGGAGAGGCGCCTTTTTTTGTGCAGCTGTGGTTTTGGGGGCTGACAGACTCGGCAGGCTTTGTCACTCTGGGTTGAAATGGGCAGGCACAAAAACAAACGGGTTAAGTAACCGCAATGCGGGCGATCCCCACTATAAACACTCAGCGGCTGACTTTAAGATCAATGCGACCGCAAGACTTTGAACGCTATGCAGAAATCTGGCGCCACTGCGAAGTTGTGCGCTTTGTCGGGGGTACTCCCTGGGAAGAAGGGCGGGCTTGGCAGTCGTTTCTGCGCAATGCGGGGCATTGGCATATGGTGGGGTATGGCCAATGGGCCATCGAACCGCATGGCGCGGCCCGTATGATGGGGCAGGCCGGGTTTTTCCGCGCAATGCTGGGACTGGGGGATGATTTTGATGGCCACCCCGAAGCCGGTTGGATGCTGCATCCTGATGCACAAGGGCAAGGTTTGGGTGCGGATGCCGCCTTAGCCGCACATGAATGGTTTGACCGCGTTGTCACAGGACCTCTTGTCTGCAAGATCTCTTTGGAAAATTGGCGGTCACTGCGGATCGCAAAAGAGTTGGGCTATGCGGATCTGCGCGACATTGAAATGGACGGGGACATGGTGCGTCTGCTGTTTCGCAAGGGGCCGCCGGGAATGCCGCGGAATCTTTTGGCCTAGGGGCCTACCTGTGGTAGATTGCGAGTCTGCTGTTCACATTCGGAGTCTGCCATGATCCTTTATCCTACGCTTGAACTGTCCCGCGGCCAATGCGTATCGCTGTCCCGTGGGCGGCTCGATTTGGCGGAAGTCTGGCATGTGGATCCGATCGAGACCGCGCGCTCTTGGGCAGGTGCGGGTGCGCAATGGATGCATGTAACTGATTTCGACCGTGTGGAAGGACGTGATACCAACACGGATCTCATCCAGACTATCATACGAACTGTTGGAATTCCCGTACAGGTGGCGGGCGGAATGCGCAGTGCTGATACCATTGCGGATTGGATAGACCGAGGCGCAGGCCGCGTTGTGGTGTCCACTTTGGCAGCACGAGATCCACAATCGCTCAAGGCTTTGGCCAAAGCCTATCCTGACCAAATCGTGCTGTCTGTGGATGTGTGGAATGGACATGTGATGCTGGATGGCTGGCGCCACGAAAGTGCGTTTGCCCCGGCTGATTTGATCGCGGCGTTTAATGATGCCCCCTTGGCGGCAGTCATCGTGACAGACATTGAAAGTGATGTGGAAGACCGGGATGCACAGTTGGGTGTGGTGTCCGGTTTGGCAGCAAAAGCCCATGCACCGGTGATCGCAAGTGGTGTTGTGCGCTCGAGTGATGATGTGGCGAGATTGAAGTATGTGCCGAATATTTCAGGCGCTTTGATCGGTCGTGCATTGTTTCGACGCAATGTGGAACTGGGCGAGGCTTTGGCCGTGGCCCAGCCGGTCCCGGAACCCGTTGCCGAGTTTCTGTAGAGGCGCTGTTCAAATACGGGGCGGCTACGCCGCATAATTTTTTTTGGTGAGGGGGCTGCCTGCACCCTCATACGCCCCTTTGGATTCTACGTAAGGTATTGCTTTCATTGTCGTCTCTGCGAAGATGAAGGCGGTTGGTTTCTCGGATGACCATCCGTGATACAGGTGGCGAGCACGCAACCCCGTGGACAACCTGCTTTACGATCGCAAAATATCTTGCTTCCGGTCACATCTTTCCGGCCATCCGAACGCTAGAAGGGCCTTCGCGACAAAGTATAATCAAGGATGAGGACAAAGATATGAGTAGCAACATCCGCGAGATTGATCGCACCAACATCATTGCATTCGGAGTTCCCAAAGCGAGTGGGACGGTTCACAGCTTGCCCGCTGATAAACGAATGGCAATTCCGAACACAGCTGAGGCAATCAAGCGGCCGCTTTAAGCTGCACGCACTGACCGATTGTCTTTCATCGTTTGCGAAGCGACCAGTCAATCTTATTTAGCCCCAAC
>CALHST010000433.1 GCA_938038825.1 uncultured Paracoccaceae bacterium
GCGACATCCTCTTCACCGCCGCCCAGCTTGGTCTTCAACAACGGGCGAAACGCATTTTCAGCTGCTTGCAGGCGCATGGCATCAGGTGTGCCCAATGAAAGGGTATAGGCTGTAATCTCAGGCTTTGGGGCAGGCAACCCCGCCAACTCCCAGGCCCGCTTGCCAGCCTTTTTGCACTCTAAATCCCACATCGCGCAATCAACCGCATTGCGCGCCGCCCCGGCAGGCAACAGATCAAGCAGCGCACTCCGATCCGTCACCGCACGCAAACCCTCAACCTGCTGAGTGACACTGTCCAATGACTCTCCATAGCGCGCATAAGGAACGCACTCGCCATATCCCGCCACATCAGAATCCCTAACTTGCACGGTCAACACATCCGCCTGCGTGCGAGACCCCCGCGCAATGGTGAAAACCTGCGCCAGTTGAAACACATCGCGTGTCACATGAAACTGCATGGTGCCCTCTTACCATCTAAAACAAGGCAACGCCGGAAAAACCCCAGCGCCCCTGTTTTCTTTTTGCCCAAAATATCCCCGCCGGAGGCTTCCGCCCCCAACAAGGGTGCACCGATTACAGTGCCAGCAAAGCGTCAACCAATTTGCCCGCACCAAATCGAAACGGATCTGTGGCTGGCAAATTCATGCGATCTTCGATCTCTTGTAAACACGCTTTTGCCGCATCGTCATCCAAAGCCTTGGTATTCACAGAAACCCCAGTCACTTGGCATGCAGGGTTCGCAACCCGCGCAATCGGCAACGCCGTGTCCCTCAACTGCTCCAACGAAGGCAACGTATAATGCGGCAAACCCCGCATATGCGTCCGCGTCGGCTCGTGACACAGCACCAAAGCGTCCGGTTGACCACCATGAATCAATGCCATCGTCACACCAGAATAAGACACATGGAACAAGCTGCCTTGCCCCTCAATGTGATCCCAGTGATCGGCATCATTGTCTGGAGTCAAATATTCAACGGCACCCGCCATAAAGTCAGCGATGACTGCGTCCAAAGGCACTCCCTTGCCGGTGACCAAAATACCCGTTTGCCCCGTCGCGCGGAAATCAGATTTCAACCCACGCTTCACCATTTCCGCGTCCATAGACATGGCGGTGTACATTTTGCCGCACGAACAATCCGTCCCAATCGCCAACACACGTTTACCGGTTCGCTGTGTCCCATTCGCGATTGGATAGGCTACACTCGGCACGCGAACATCATGCAAAGTCCGGCCATTCACTTTCGCAGCCGCCTGTAATGTATCTTCGTTGCGCAGTAAGTTGTGCAAACCCGCGGCCACATCATAGCCCATCTGCAACGCTTGAACGATCACGTCTTTCCAAGCATCCGAAATGACACCACCCCGGTTTGCAACGCCGATAACCAGCGTTTTGGCACCTGCGTTCATGCCCTCTTCCAGGCTCATATCGGTCAAACCCATATCTGCGCCACAACCGGGCAACCGGAATTGGCCAACGGCGTTTTCAGGACGCCAGTCTTTGATACCCTGCGCCACTTTGGCAGCAAGTTGGTCAGGCGCATCGCCCAGGAACAAAAGATATGGTGTCTGGATCATGTGCGGAGCCCCCAAAAAGTCGCAGAATCAGATTTCTACGCGATTATCTGCAAAAGAAACCGAATGTCATTCTCCTTTGGCGGCTCAATACCCATCACCGCGCAAATTTCTTCGAAGAATGCGCAATTTTGCGCATGATTTTCCGAAGAATTCACCAATTCGCGGCTATGCTGCATGTGCGAAATGATCCTTGCACAAGGGCGCGTAACTTCATAATCAATACGCCAGCAAAAACGAAACAATATTACCCGGAGAGCCCATGTCCTTCCGCTTACAGCCTACACCCGTTGCCCGCCCAAATCGTTGTCAATTGTTTGGCCCGGGATCGCGCCCGGCCATTTTCGAAAAAATGGCAGCATCCGCAGCAGACGTGATAAATCTGGATCTTGAAGACAGCGTTGCACCCTCGGACAAAGACAGCGCACGTCAAAATATCATCGACGCTATTGGCGCCGTTGATTGGGGCAAAAAGACACTATCCGTGCGCATCAATGGGTTAGATACGCCCTATTGGTACAAAGACGTGGTCGATCTTCTAGAAAACGCCTCTGAGCGGTTGGATCAAATCATGATCCCCAAGGTGGGCTGCGCCGCAGACATCTATGCAGTCGATGCGCTGGTCAGCGCGATTGAAACGGCGAAAGGGCGCACCAAGCGCATCGCTTTCGAGGTCATCATCGAAAGCGCTGCAGGGATTGCCCATGTCGAAGACATTGCCGCCGCGTCCCCACGCCTCGAAGCGATGAGCCTTGGCGCCGCCGATTTTGCGGCATCCATGGGCATGCAAACGACGGGCATTGGTGGCACGCAGGAAAACTATTATATGCTACAAGACGGGCAAAAACATTGGTCTGATCCCTGGCATTGGGCGCAAGCCGCCATTGTCGCAGCCTGCCGGACACATGGCGTGCTCCCCGTTGATGGGCCTTTTGGCGATTTCTCTGACGATGAAGGCTTCCGCGCGCAATCTCGTCGGTCTGCCACGCTCGGTATGGTTGGCAAATGGGCGATCCATCCAAAGCAAGTGGCCATCGCAAATGAGGTCTTCACCCCATCCGAGGACGCTGTTGCAGAAGCGCGCGAAATCCTCGCGGCCATGGAACAGGCCAAGGCCAACGGCGAAGGTGCCACTGTCTACAAGGGCCGTCTTGTCGACATCGCCTCCATCAAACAGGCTGAAGTGATCGTGCGCCAATCTGAAATGTTTGACGCATAACGCCCTTGGGACGGCGGGCGGGGCGCCTCGGCCAAAGGCCGACAGCGTCCGTCCCAGCGTCCCAATCAATCCGGCCAGATTTTTTGACCATCAACACCGGTTTCCTTCAACAGCCCCAACCGCTTGGCCTCAAAATAATATCCGCGTGCATACCACGACTCCGCTGCAACCTCATCACCGCCGCTGACCAGCCAAGCCCCCCTTAAATATCGCACTGCGTATTTTAAGTTTGTCTCGGCATCCAAAAGATCCACAGGATTGCCCTGAAACCCCATCGATCGCGCAGTGGCAGGCAGAATTTGCAACAATCCATAATACGGCCCGTTGCGCGCACCTGGTCGGTGCGTGCTCTCACGGACCACCAATCGCTGAACCAATGACACCGGAACATCATTCTCCGCAGCGGCCGCTTCTATCAACTCCCGCAATTCCGGCGTCTCGTTGGGAAACAAAGGAACGTCTGGCTCTGCCACCTCAATAGGGTCTTTTACAGATACATCCGCCCGCCCACACGCAGCCAACGCCAGCGAAACACATACCATGAAGACAATTAATCGAATGTTCATGACCCTGTCATGCCATCAAATCTGATGTTGTGAAAAGCCCGTCGTCTTTGTGCAGCGAAGCTTTGCCAACAGCCACACAGCTTTGTGATTGTGTTTGGGCGGCCTTACATGCTGG
Source organism: uncultured Paracoccaceae bacterium (assembly GCA_938038825.1). Classification (GTDB taxonomy): domain Bacteria; phylum Pseudomonadota; class Alphaproteobacteria; order Rhodobacterales; family Rhodobacteraceae; genus Aliishimia. The sequence continues at coordinate 3,473 of CALHST010000433.1, forward strand.
ACTGCGCCAATATCGTTTAGCACCGGAGCTTCAAATGCGCATCCTTGCCATATCTGCCCTTTCTCTTGCCCTGTCCACCGTTGTCGCTTTGGCCGAGATGGCCCCGCGTGATGGGTGGTCTGTGCAGAACACCGACAAATCTTTTAAGCAACTGGTGGCAGATGTCAGAAGCGCCGTAAAAGCCAACCGTTTTGGAGTTGTCACCCAAGCAGGCCCCACCGCCGCGGCCAAAAGCCGAGGTATTACGATCCCGGGAAACCGCGTTATTGGCGTGTTTAACAACGTTTACGCCGTGCGCATCCTCAACCTGTCCACGGCCGCCATGATCGAAGCGCCCATTCGCATGTATGTCACTGAAAACAAGGATGGCACGGCGTCTCTCAGCTATAAATTACCATCAACAGTCTTTGCGCCGTACATGACAGATGCTGGCCCCGACCTTGCAGTGGCGGCCAAAGAACTTGACGACGCCTTCGCCAAGATTGCCGCCCAAGCTGCACAATAAACGTTAGGTTCGCACGTCTTTTGGCGAGCCCAACACAACATATGTCGTGATCGAGGCCACGTCAGTCACGGTGCCCAAAACATCAGTGTGAAACGTTTTATACGCTTTTAGGTCCGCACATTCGACGCGTAGCAAATATTCGATCGTTCCGGTGGTGTTGTGACACTCCACCACCGCGTCAGACTGGTCCATGGCCGTTTCAAAAGCGATCTGCGCGTCTCGATTGTGTTGGCTAAGGCCGACACCAAGGTAGGCCACAAAGCCCACCCCCATCGCGTCACGCCCAAACTGTGCCTTGTATCCTGTAATGACACCGCGACGTTCCAAATCTTGGACACGACGCAAGCACGCTGACGCGGACAACCCAACGGTTTCCGCCAACTCGATATTACTGATTCGGCCGTTTCCGGCGAGAATCTGCAATATTTCTTTGGATTTCTGATCAAGATGTTCCATTAATTGCTAATTTTTCGCCTTTTTTCGCAATCTTCGCAAGAACATTCGGAGCCAATTCGTGCAGGATCTCCGACATGAGTTTTGAGATACTGTACGCCCTTGCGATCTTTGCCTTTGTGACGTCGATCACGCCCGGACCAAACAACCTGATGTTAATGACATCCGGCGCAAATTTTGGATTCCGCAAATCCTTGCCGCATATGCTTGGCATTGGCATCGGCTTTACGGTCATGTTGGGATTGGTTGGGGTCGGGTTGATCCAAATCTTTGATCGCTTTCCCGCCAGTTACACAGGGCTGCGCGTTATCAGCGTTTTTTATATGCTGTGGTTGGCTTGGAAAACGGCCACGGCGGCAGGTCTCAAACACTCCAAACAGACACCGCGCCCGCTTACATTTGTGCAGGCGGCCGCTTTTCAGTGGGTGAACCCCAAGGGTTGGGCCATGGCTCTGACCGCCATGACGGCCTATGCTCCGGATCGCTCAATGACAGCAGTCCTGATGGTCAGCCTCGTGTTTGGTGTGATCAATTTTCCCAGCGTCAG
>CALHST010000434.1 GCA_938038825.1 uncultured Paracoccaceae bacterium
GATGGTGCTATACTCGCATTTCCGGTCCGAACATTTGTTGGTGCATCACCGCTATGTGGGCACCCCGCGCGATCCGGTCACGGCGCGGTTCAATGAAAAGTTCTACAGCTATTACCCTCGGGTCTTGCTGGCCTGTTATAAATCCGCGTTTGGGGCAGAAGCGGCGAAATTGCGCAAGGTTGATAAGGCATGGAGCGATACGTCCAACCCGTTCTGGCGGTATTGGGGCCTGCAGGTGATCTTTCTGATATTTGCAATTGCCTTGGGGGGCTGGGCCGGATTTGGTTTGTTCCTTATTCAGGCAGGCACTGCGATTTGGCAGCTGGAACTTGTGAATTACGTGGAACATTACGGCCTGACCCGCAAACATTTGGGTGAGGGTAAATATGAACATGTGCGCCCGCATCACAGCTGGAATGCGGATCACAAAGTGTCGAACTGGTTGTTGATCAATTTGCAGCGTCATTCGGACCATCACTACAAACCAGATCGCCGCTTTCCCGTCTTGCAGACCTATGCCGCATCCGAAGCACCGCAGCTGCCCTATGGCTATCCTGTGATGACCATTCTGGCGATGTTTCCAACCCTATGGCGCAAAGTGATGAACCCAAAAGTCGCCACTTGGCGGGCGATGTATTACCCGGAAATCACCGATTGGACGCCCTATAACACCGCGTCAAATCCACAACCGCGATAAAGCCAATTTTAACGGCCCCATGGCACAAACCCTTGCGAGCGTGACCGCCAAGGGGATGCCATATGGGCCAAGCTGACACATCACATACAGGACAGACAGGGCGGCCACGCCCACGTCCGATTTGTTTGCTGGTCGAAGATTCTGATTTTGACCTCAAACGGTTTGGGCGCATCCTCAAGGCGTCTGTCCCGATGGAACTTCACGTGGCGACCTGCCTAAACGACGCACGCAAAATTCTGGCCCAATTGCCGGTAAACCTGATCATTCTGGACAACATGTTGCCAGATGGGCTGGGCGTGGATTTTGCCAACTTGCTGCGCAAAACGGTGCGCTGGTCCAAAGTGCCCATTGTGATGGTCAGCGACCACCCCACCCCGTTCCTGTATGACAAAGCCAACGCCGCGAATATTGCGTTTGTTTTGACCAAAGACATGTTTCAGCCCCGCCATGTCCGCGACGCCCTGCGCCAGAAACGGTTTGCCCCCTTTGTTACAAACACTTCCAAACTGGCCAACGGACTTTAAGTGCCGTGCCGGGGCAGCGTCCAAACACTGACTGTGCCTTCAACGCCCCGAATGACCTGGTCCGTGACTTTGACAAGGTCCGCAGTTTCTTCCTGGGGTAACGCCTGATACACGGCCTCGCTGATCACCAACCGGGCATTTAGTGGGCGCGTCAGGGCCTCGAGCCGACTGGCGACATTCACTGTGTTGCCGATCACCGCAAACTCCAGCCGGGCACCCCCAATATCACCCAGAACCACGGGCCCATAATGCAATCCAACAGACACCGGCAAAGGCTGTTGGCCTGCGCCAAGACGGGCTGCGTTCCAACTATCCGCCAAATCCGACATGCGACAACAACAGTGATATGCCCGCCGCACGTCATCCGCCGCCGGAAATGGGGTGCCAAACGTCGCCATCAACCCGTCACCCAGATATTTGTCCAATGTCCCGTTTTGGGCAAATATCGCCCGTTCCATCAACCCATGAAAGCTGCGCAGCGTTTCGATCACTTCTTCCGGGTCGCGCGTCGATGCATAGGTGGTAAACCCCTGAATATCCACAAAGACAGCAGCCACATCATGCGCGCGGATCTTCTTAAAAGGATCATCATTCTGGGACAACTCTTCCACCACATTGGGCGAAAAATAGCGGCTTAGGTTTTCCCGTTCGCGTTCCAGTGAGGCATTGCCCAACAAAAGACGGTTAAAGCGGCGGATCGACACGGCCAAAATACCCGCGACCAGTCCAAAGATCACAATCTGCTGCAACCGCACGTCAAATTGCAGCGCGTTAGGGTCCAAGATACCCAGCAAATCCGTGTCGTGACCAAATGCGTCTTTTGCGGCTTGCCCCAAGTGTTCGTTGGTCTTTCCGAACCACCACACCAATCCAAATGCGATCATCCACATCGAAATGGTCCACGTTCCCATAGCAACAACCGTGCGCCACGAGTAACTTAGGGTGCCCAACGCCAAGAAGATGAACAAGAAGCTAAAGTTTTCAAAGCGATAGAACATCGCTGTCGGCCAATCCGTCACAAGGAACGGGTTGGGGAACACCAGCGCAAAGATGAACACAGCAAGGTCCAACGCCATGACCCCCAGTTCCGCCTGCGAGCGCCCGACACGACCAACCCGGCGTTGCAGCCATCCAATCCCGGCAGAAACCAGCAACAACGCTTCGTAATACAGCATCGTCCAATCCGGGTTGAGAATGGGCAACAAAACGGCCACCACAGCCAAAGCAACCCATCGCGCGCGCACGGCAAGCTCTAACCCTTCTTGTTTGTGCCGATGCAGCGTGCCTTCGGTGAACCGGTTTCGGGCAATCTGTTCCGCACTGATCGTGTCAGGCAAATCCGAGTCGCTGAAATTGGGCATCTCAAATGCGTTGGCCATCATTGTCTCCGAACGTTTTGAAGGGGTGATCATAGCCGGAAGGCCTGCGCAGACCTAGCAAAGCATCATGCGCATCAGTGAAAAAAGTGAACCCCCAAAAAGAAAGACCCCGTTTGCACAGAGTACAAACGGGGCAAGGTGGAGTGCCTGGCTTTTGTTTGGCCAGTTACGGCCGCAGGCACCGGCGGTGTTCAAAAGTCTCTAGTGTTCGCGCATCTCCGCGCGAACTTGCTGGCGCAGCACGTCGATGGGCACAGTTTTGCCGTCGCGCTTAAAGCACCAATAGGTCCATCCGTTACAGCTGGGCGCACCTTCCAGCGCGGCCCCCACTTGGTGGATAGACCCCTTTACATCGTCCCCAATCAGCGTGCCATCCGCCCGCACTTTGGCCTTGTGACGTTTGTTCATGGAAAACAGCTCTTCACCGGGGCGCAGCATGCCGCGTTCCACCAGAACACCAAACGCAACGCGCGGCTCGGACCGTTTCGACGCACTAACCGTCAACGCCTCTTTGTCAAACTTGCGCACTTTCGCGATCCGGGCCGCCGCAACCTTGCGATAAGCCTCTTCCCGTTCGATCCCGATGAAATCACGGCCCAACATTTTGGCCACAGCACCCGTGGTCCCTGTTCCAAAGAATGGATCCAGTACAACATCACCCGGATTGGTCGAGCCAACCAACACGCGGTGCAACAAGCTTTCCGGCTTTTGCGTCGGATGCGCCTTGTCGCCGTTGCCGTCTTTCAAACGCTCATGACCTGTGCATATCGGCAGCACCCAGTCTGAACGCATCTGAATGCCCTCGTTCAGTGCCTTCAACGCTTCATAATTGAACGTGTATTTCGCCGCCTCATCCCGGGACGCCCAAATCATCGTTTCATGCGCGTTGGTAAAGCGCTTGCCACGGAAATTCGGCATTGGGTTGGACTTGCGCCACACCACATCATTCAGGATCCAGAAACCTTCGTTCTGCAACGACGCCCCGACCCGAAAGATGTTGTGATAGGATCCGATGACCCAAATCGCCCCATTTGGCTTCAGCAACCGACGCGCAGCCTTCAGCCATTCAGTCGTGAACTCATCATAGACGCGGAAGGACGAAAACTGGTCCCAGTGGTCATCCACGGCATCTACTTTTGAATTGTCCGGGCGATGCAAATCACCCTTCAGCTGCAGGTTATAGGGTGGATCCGCAAAGATCAGATCCACAGATTCCTTGGGCAGACTGTTCATCACATCGATGCAGTCACCGGATAAGATCTGATTCAAAGGAAGCGCTTCCGCGCTCTTCATGTGTTTCGTCATTGTCTGCCTCTGTCCCCGGCACTTTGCGTGCTCGTTGGTTGCCCTAAGCATGAGTCAGAGACGATTCGCGGTCAAATTCTTTTTTGAATCAATCGCTTAAGTTTTTTCCTTGATACAAGATATTGTGTACCGGCTTAAATGAACGCCGATGATGTGGTGTTACGCCTAAATTTTGAAGCGCCAACCTGTGACTTTTTGATGGATATCCCATGTTGGTTTCCCAACCATAGCCAGGATGCTGTTGCGCTAAATCCACCATCAGACGATCACGCCTTATTTTTGCCACGATTGAAGCCGCCGCAATCGACAGTGATTTGCTGTCTCCCTTGATCACTGTCGTGGCTGGGATGGCCAAATCGCGGGGGATCATATTGCCATCAATCAACACATGATCCGGCACAACACCCAAATCCGCGATGGCCCGCACCATGGCCACATGCGAGGCCCGCAAAATGTTCATCTGATCAATCTCAGCAACAGACGCTTCGCCAAATCCAACCAGGGCTGTCTCAAGGATCAAAGGGTACACAGCCACCCGTTTCTTTTCGCTCAACACCTTGGAATCGTCCAAACCGTCCGGAATGGCTTTGGGATCCAAGATAACGGCTGCCGCCATGACGGGCCCTGCCAACGGACCCCGGCCCACTTCGTCCACGCCCGCAACACGACCACCCAGTGCACGTTCCAACTCAAATGTCGGCATGACACCCCCCTTTTCTTTTTGCCTCATATATCCCCGCCGGAGGCATCGCAAATTCTCTGCAGAGAATTTGCCAAAATCACGTGCGGCCCCAAAGGGGCGCTCATTTCAGGAACAAAAATGGGGGCAGGCCCCGAAACCTGCCCCCAAGTTGGGCGCGCCTCTCAAGAGGGGATGGACACGCCAACATCGTCCAAAGTCACGGGTTACACGGAAACAAAAATCCAACTTCGAACGACGGTTTCGAATTCAGTAGCGGGCCACATGAAACCCTTTGTGTTTCAGGCACCGGGCGCTCCACCCCGCCCGGTAACCACGATGTGTCCAGACTTCGCGGTGGCAGTGGTGTGGCAGGCGCGCGGTTGCGCGATAGGTCTTGTGCATGCAGCGTTGCCCAAACAAGCGCGCCACCCCGCGATCCGTGTGGAATGCGCGCAGACATTGCGCCGGCAGGGCCAAACGTTGCGCGTGATGCGGACGTTTATGAGCCGGGACCGGATGTCTTTTGTGATGCACTTTTGGCGCTGGCGCCGGCGCGTATTGCGGCGCGTGCTGTTGCATTGCCGCCCGGTCACGCTTCTTGTCCTTGCGGTTTTTGGCGACAATCGCCCCCACCACAGCCAGCCCCAGGATCGCGGCAATCGTTTGCTCGGCGCCATAATTGCGCTGTTGCCCGCCGTGGTTCAGGGTTTGCGCGGACGCAGTTCCCGCGCCCACAGCTGTGATTGCAATAGACAGGGCTGCCACGCCTGCGATGACTTTGCGATGAAAGTGTTGGACCATATCAAAAGGCTCCTGACCTGGGTGAACTCGTGATTGCGCCAGTGGGATCGAACAGCGCGGTGTTGATGGATCACACATGGGGGCCTTCCCCGCAGACAGGCAATAACAGGGCCCTGTTATCGAATAACGCCCCCCTTAAGACCCTATCGTTATTGAATATCCGGGCGACAAGGCGCATGCTCTGCTTTATGAAACAGGTGTATCTTTCCCTCATCGCTGCTGTCAGTCTTGCCGTTGCAAGCCCAGTTGCCGCAGCCGATTGCTTTGCCGATTACAAAGCCAAACAGGACAGCCCCTTGCGTTTGCATTACGGCGTTCTGGAAATCCGCGGGGCCTGTACGGCTGGGTCTGCCACAAATGAAGCAGCCCAGCGTCTCAGCGCGCAGGGTTGGACCTTGTTAAATGTGGTCTCAGTGTTTGGCCCTGAAGGTTTGGATCAAAGGAAAAACAGTGCCGGACAATATTTCCTACGCTTCTGAGGCGCGCCGGTCAGGCACCCGGATCGTCACATTTGGCATCATCGCCATTGTCACGCTTTTGCTTGCAGCGGCCCTTTTCTTGTTCTTCACATTGCCGGACGCCAACGCGTTCAATGCGCGTGTGGAACAGTTGTTCATTGAAAACGATGACCTCACCAGTGGTGCGGAAATCAAGCTGCTCGAGATTTTGGCCCAATCTGGCACAGCCTTCTCCGACACTTTGATCAGCTACCGCATGGTGATTTTTGTTTTGTTGGTGTTCGCAACAGCCCTGTTGGTAGCAGCACTTGTGTTTCTGGTCATGCTTGTGGCCTTGAACCGACGCATGGCCCAGATCGAACGGGCTGGCATTCAAGTGTCTTCACTGCTGATCAGCCGGGAAGAGAACACGGTTTACCTCAACAATATGGGGTTTAAATTGACGGATGCGGCTATGGAAACCATGTCCGTTCTGGCAGAAGCGCGCATGGATGATGACGTTCTAAGCGGCACCGAATTGGAGGCTCTGATTTCCGGAAAAGATGCCAGCGATTGCGAAGAGGCCGCTGGCGCCACCCGCATCAAACGTTTGCGCGACACCCTTGGCAATCAGATGGTGAGCGAGCTGTTGGTCAAAAACATTGCGCGGCGCGGCTATATGCTGTCTGTCGAAAAAGAAGTGATCCAGGTGATTTAACACCCGAGCAGTGCTTCCACCCTTGCCTGACCCGTTAACCGTTTCTTAACAATCTGCCTATGCGCAGCGTTGAGATAAGTTTATTTCAGATTTTATTGATTTTCGTCCCCGAGGCCGGAAACCAGACGTTTGAAGACGGTAATACGTGAGGCACTGACATGACAATATCCGAACGCAACGCAGCTTATACCTTGTTGGGATTGACGCCGGATGCTGACAAAATGGCTGTGCGATCTGCTTGGCGCGCTTTGGTGCGGACCTATCACCCGGATCTGGCAAAAGATAATCCCGTCGCGGCGCACAAAAAACTGGTCGAGATTAACGCCGCTTTCGAATTGATCTCTCACCTTAATCCTCGGGACTCCAAACCAAAAATACAGGGCGCGCGCCCGGTTCAGCCCAAAACCACCGCTGTGGCGAAACCCCGCCCGCGCCCTCAGCAGCCCCGTCCCGTTGCACGAAAAGCGGAACCCAAGCTGACAACCTCTGGTCAGGCACGCGCCACGATGGGCTTTTCTGCCATGCAAACAAACCCTTGGACTGTGGACACGCGCATTGCGCATTTCAATGCAAAGCGGGCATTTGAGACCGCGCAAGCAGGTGCGCAGTCCCACACATCTGTGCACACGCAGAAAGTTTACGCGTAAAGGACAAAAAGGTTTCCGGTTTCTCTGGTCCCTCATCCGCAAATGGTCTAAGGCCGCGATTGTTTTATATGAGGAAAGGACCGATGGGTTATAGAATCGTCGTAGTCGGCGCCACAGGCAATGTGGGCCGTGAAATGCTGAACATTCTGGCAGAGCGCCAGTTCCCTGTAGATGAGATTGCTGTGTTGGCTTCCCGCCGGAGCCTGGGCACGCAGGTCTCGTTCGCGGATAAAACGCTGACGACGAAGGACCTTGATACGTTTGACTTCACGGGCTGGGACATGGCGTTGTTCGCAATTGGTTCAGATGCAACCAAGAAATACGCACCCAAAGCCGCCGCGGCGGGATGTGTTGTGATCGATAACTCGTCGCTTTACCGCTATGATCCCGATGTGCCTTTGATTGTTCCTGAAGTGAACGCAGAGGCCGTTCACGGGTATTCCAAGAAGAACATCATCGCGAATCCGAATTGTTCGACGGCACAAATGGTTGTGGCGCTGAAACCTTTGCACGACCGCGCCAAGATCAAACGCGTTGTGGTGTCCACCTATCAATCTGTGTCTGGTGCTGGCAAAGATGGCATGGACGAGCTGTGGGATCAGACCAAAGCGGTATATAACCCGACGTCTGATGCGCCGCCAAAAACATTTACCAAAGAAATCGCCTTTAACGTGATCCCGCATATTGATGTGTTCATGGATGACGGATCCACAAAGGAAGAGTGGAAGATGGTGGCAGAGACGAAAAAAATCGTCGACACATCCATCAAGGTTACAGCCACCTGTGTCCGTGTTCCGGTCTTTGTCGGGCATTCCGAAGCGATCAATTTGGAATTCGAAGAGTTCATCGACGAAGATGAAGTCCGCGACATCCTGCGCGAGGCACCCGGCGTCATGGTGATCGATAAACGCGAAAACGGTGGCTATGTCACGCCTAAGGAATGTGTTGGTGATTTCGCGACGTTCATCAGCCGCATTCGACAGGATTCCACAATTGAAAACGGGATCAATCTGTGGTGCGTGTCTGACAATCTGCGCAAAGGTGCAGCATTGAATGCCGTGCAAATCGCAGAGGTGCTTGGCCAAAAGGTTCTCAAAAAAGGGTAACTCAAAGGCTTAAGAAACAGAGGGCTGCGTGCCAAACGCATCCCTCTCCCTACCGCCCTCCACCCTAGGGCGAGTCGCTTAACAGACCCTTTCCCGCGCATCAGGTTTTAACCCGCAGCAGGTTAACCACGCCTTTCGCCCACACCGGCGCTGGCAAGATGGCGCCAATACGGCGTGTTTATTGTCGCGCCCACCTCTTTCCCTTCCCGTCCATTCCGGGCAAGCTGGCGGCACACATAATCCGGATATTGGTGCCCCTTCATGCGATCTATTGCCATTCTTGTCGCTTTGCTGCCCTCGGCCCTCACTGCAGAGGTCCTGACACTTCCATCTCGGGCAACACAGGCCATTGTGTACCCTGTTGGTGGCCAAATCACCCATGAAGTGGCGGTATCCTTGGATGTAGGACGCCACCAAATCGTCCTTCCCGATATGCCGCCCAATCTTGTGCTGAACCAATTACGTGTCTCAGCGCCGGGTTTGCGACTGGGTGCGTTGCGGTATCGTCAGGATATCACGCCGCCCCGCCAAAACACCGAAACCACAGCGGTGACGGCTGCCAAGCAAACCATCAAAGACATCGAACGCCAGATCCAAGCTGTGCGTGACACAATCGCGCGCAACGCACTGGATGCCCAAGCCGCCGAAGACCGGATCTCCTTTTTGTCTGCACTTGGAAGCAATGATAGCCTGCCCGCAGACCCGGACTCGTTGCGCGCAATCGCCCGTATGATCAGCGATGAAACACGCGCAGCGCGACAAACGATCCTTGAAACCTCAATCACGGCGCGCGACAATTTGGATCAAATCACACAGCTTGAAGACTCTCTAGACAACGCAAAAGCAGCGTTAGACGCGTTGATCCCCGAGGCAAAAGACCGCCCCTGGATGGTTCTGGATGTCGTGGCCACGCAACAGCTGACAAACAGCCCTGTGCGCATCAGCTATGTCACTGACGACGCGATGTGGGCGCCAACCTATACAATTCGGTTGTCGGACAATGGCACACCGCGCGTCGAATTGGACCGCGGCGCAGATGTGACCCAGTATACAGGCGAAAACTGGACCGGCATCGCCCTAACTGTATCCACGCAATCCCCGAGTGCGCAAATAGACCCCAGCATGCTGTGGCCCGACAAACGACGGTTGTTTGATCCTGCGGATCTTCAACGTCAACGATCACAGGTCCTGCAAACTGACTCTGCCACATTTGCAGCCCCAAGTGCCGACGCCCCTGAGATTGTTGAAGAAATCTCCACCACGCAAATCGGAACATCCGGACTGGCGGTAACCTACACATTTTCGGATCCGGTCAATATCGCCTCTGACGCGGATGCCGTGCGTATCCCGTTTGACACTCTGTCCTTGCCCGCAACTCTGTCTGCCCGCGCAGTTCCTTATCTGGATAATCGCGCGTATTTGGTGGCCACTGTCACAAACACCAGCGCAGAACCCCTTTTGCCTGCCTATGACAGTTTGCGCTTTTACCAAGACAGTCTCGTTGGCAGCACTGAATTCCCAGAAATCGCCAGCGGCGCAAAGGCTGATCTCGGCTTTGGTCCCATCGCGGGATTGCAACTCAAACGCACCATTCTCAATCGCGCAGAAAGTGATCGCGGTCTGATCAGCCGCTCAAACGAACAAACAGAAGACATCCGCATCACTGTCGAAAACCTCACAGACCAAGCGTGGTCGATGGATCTGCGCGATCGCGTGCCGTTTTCTGAACAGGAAGACCTTAGAATAACGTATTCCGCCACTCCAAAGCCGGACACCGATGCACTAGACGACAGACGCGGCATCCTTCAATGGACGTTTCCGCTTAGCGCAGGTGGCACCAAAACACTGAACACCAGCACGAAAATCACGTGGCCCGAAGGCCAACACCTACGCTAAATCCCCACTTTCTTTTTGCCAAAAATATCCTGGGGGAATTGGCCGACAGGCCAAGGGGGCAACGCCCCAAAGCCCTTGTGGCGATTGAACAAAAAACATCATGCGCAGCCGTCAGGCTGCACTATTTTCAAAACCGCTCGGCGCGCAGAACTTCGCAATCCGATACAGCGACCACACCGATGTGTTTTTCGACAACAGGAAAGGCTTTGGTCAGCAGATCATCCAACTTGTCCGCTGCGATAATGCATACCACCTGCACCATACCTTGTCCGCGTCCCACTTGACCTTCGCGGGACCAAGCACCGGATCTGCCAGATCCCCCCAAAACCGGCAACACAGAATACCCCGTAACACCAGCATCTTCCATAGCGTCTGTCAGGCGGGATTGCATAACGGCTTCGATAATCACGGCCACACGCTTGGCTTTATGGGTTTCCATGGCAATTATCCTCTGGTTACGGCCGCGGCGATGGCCAAATACAAGGGCAGCCCCAGCGTCAAGTTGAATGGAAATGTCACACCCAATGACAAGGTCAAATAGATCGACGGGTTTGCTTCCGGCAGGGCCACACGCATGGCTGCGGGCACTGCAATATAGCTGGCCGAGGCAGACAACGCCATCATCAGCATCACGCCACCTGTGCTTAGTCCCAATCCCACGCCCGCCGCCAATCCGAAACAGGCCCCAATCAAAGGCATGACCACTCCAAACAGCAGGATCCCGGGTTTCAAAACACCGCCCCCTTGACGCAATCCGCGTCCCGCAACCAATCCCATATCCAGCAGAAACAGACACAAAACACCTTGGAACGGGGCCACAATGAAACTGTCGATCTTATCTAAGCCTTCTTGCCCGGTCGCACACCCAATCAAGAACGCCCCAACAAGCAACACGATAGATCCGTTGAACATAATCTCGCGCATCAGATCGCTGTCCATACGGCGCCCGTCCCCGCCACGAGAGATCAACCAAAGGGCTGACAAAATGGCCGGGGCTTCCATCGCCGCCGCCACAGCAACCATATAACCTTCGGCCTCCAACCCTGCGCCTTCCAGCATCGAGGTTCCGGCCACAAAGGTCACAATCGAAATTGACCCATAATGCGCTGCCACGGCAGCAGCATCCAAGCGATCCAATCCAGACATCAACCGCAGCAACCCAAAGGCGACGATTGGCAGGACAAACGACAAGGCAATCCCGGCCAGCAAGGACAAGGCCAATCGTCCATCCACGCCATAATCCGCCACGCTGACACCGCCTTTGAAGCCAATGGCAAACAGCAGGTAAATCGACATACCCTTGGCCACAGCTTCGGGCACAGACAAGTCAGATCGCGCCAATGCGGCAACGACACCCAACACAAAACTCAGGATGATCGGCGAAATCAAATTGCTCGCCGCCAGCGTCAATATTTGTTCCATTGGCCCCTCAAATTGAACAAATGTTCATTTAGGACTTTCTGCAGCGCAGAAAAGGTCAAACAGGCCGAAATTCTTCCAAATTCGCCTGATAAGCCTCTAGATGCCCGGCACCAATGTCTAACCACAGCCCATGAAGACTGAGTTGTCCGTCGCGATGGCGTTCTTCAATAAATGGAAACGTGAACAAATTTTCGATCGATGTTTGCACGGCAAGCCGTTCCAGCTGCAAGGCCTGTTCTTTTTCGTCTGCGATATCTGCAACCAAGTCATATTTTGGCTTCAACAGATCCATCCAGCGTCCAACAAAACTGTCTGACTTTTCAAGTTCAGGCGCATTGCCTTTGCACATATCCAAACAACCCTGCACCCCGCCGCATTGGCTGTGCCCCAACACAACGATATGTGCGACTTTCAGCACTGTGACCGCGTATTCAATCGCTGCACTTGTGCCGTGCAAATCGCCATCGGGTTTATAAGGTGGCACCAAATTCGCGATATTGCGGTGAATAAAGAACTCACCCTGATCGGCTCCAAAGATGGACGTCACATGGACCCGGCTGTCGCAGCACGAGATCACCATCGCCCGTGGGCGCTGCCCTTCAGTGGCCAAACGTTCATACCATGTATGGTTTTCCGCATATACGGTTGCTTTCCAGCCGTGGTATCGTTGCTGCAAAAATCCCGGCAAAGGCTTTGTTCTGTGCATGGTCGCCCCCTATTTCCTTCTGCTGCAGTTACCGCGCTTTTAAGCCAAATTCGAGAGAAAAGAACGCCCCAGGGAAACCTTTTGGGAACCCTACTTCGGCATAGTCCACGGCGGTGAGTGTAAATAGTGTGGTGAGACGCGTGAATTCGATTTGTCAGCTCATGCAGGATGAGACTGCGTGCCTGGATCATGATCAGTTGGGAAGCTTATATGCCCAACTGGGTGCAGTCGGCGCAGAAGATGTCGTAAGGCGAACGATGGAAGAACTGGCTTTGCGCCTGACCCATGCGGAACGCCAATATCGCAGCTGTGAATTTGACGCATTGCGCAAAAGCGCGGCGTCCCTGATCGCAATTGCGGAACAGATTGGCATGCAAAAAGTGTCAATGGTTGCAGAAGATGTGGCCATTTCGGTGGATCAAGGGGACGAAGTGGCCTTGGCGGCAACCTTGTCCCGACTCTTGCGTGTTGGCGAGGGATCTTTGACCGCAATGTGGGATTTGCAGGACTTCACAGTATAGTGGCGACCGGCAGGGGCTTGTTCTGTCTGTCATGCAGAACACCCCTTTGCGTGCCCTGATAAAACCGCATAGGTTCGCGCCAACCTCAGTTCATGAATGGCACATCTATGACCCTAACGTTTGCATCCCCGACATCTGCTGCAACGCCTTTATATCTGGTGACACCAACCGAGGTGGACGCCATCTTGGAAACCCTTGGTGCCACCGCAACGAAGTGGGCAAAGACCCAAGGGTTCACGGGGGCTAACGGTCAAACACTGGTCATGCCGGCATCCGATGGCAGCGTCGATTCCGTTTGCGTCGGCATGGGGACACCTGCCGATCAAGCCCGCACACGGTTTACGTTAGGCGGCGCCCGCAGCAAGCTTCCCGCCGGGATCTATTCTCTGAACACCACTTTGTCTGGGGACGCCTTGGATGCGGAATATCTGGGCTGGCTTTTGGCAGGTTACCGGTTTGATCGCTATGCAACGGCCTCTGCGGTTCATGCGCAATTGTTACCACCCGAGAACAGCACCAGACTAGAGGCCATTGCAGCTGGCGAAGCCTTGACCCGCGATTTGATCAACACCCCTGCATCCGACATGGGCCCACCCGAGCTTGAAGCCGCGGCATCCACATTGGCAACAGCGCATGACGCCACGATGTCCGTTATCGTGGGGGATGATCTGCTGGATGCAAACTATCCCTTGATCCACACAGTCGGGCGTGCTGCGGACCGTGCCCCCCGACTTGTTGACATCAAATGGGGACGTACCGGCCCACAGCTAACACTTGTTGGCAAAGGTGTCTGCTTTGACACAGGCGGGCTCAACCTGAAACCCGGTGCTTCCATGGGGTTGATGAAAAAGGATATGGGGGGCGCTGCCGCGGTCTTGGGACTGGCGCATATGATCATGTCGCTGAACCTGCCGTTGCGCCTGCGGGTCTTGATCCCAGCGGTCGAAAATTCGGTTTCTGGCAATGCGTTTCGCCCCGGTGACATCTTGAATTCCCGCAAGGGCCTGACGGTCGAGATCAACAATACAGATGCCGAAGGCCGTTTGGTGTTGGCGGATGCACTTGCTTTGGCAGATGAAGAGACACCAGACCTGATCATTTCCATGGCCACATTGACGGGGGCCGCGCGCGTCGCTGTCGGCCCGGACCTCGCGCCTTACTATACGGACACACCCGACCACAGCGCCGCACTGGAAACTGCCGCCCTACGTTGCGCCGACCCGGTCTGGCGGCTTCCATTCCACACCCCTTATGAGGCGATGATTGAACCCGGCATTGCAGATCTGGACAATGCACCCAAAGGCGGGTTTGCAGGGTCTATCACTGCTGCGCTCTTCCTGCGTCGGTTTGTGACAGAAACACCGTACATGCATTTTGACATCTATGGCTGGCAACCAAACGCCGCCAATGCGCGTCCCAAAGGTGGCGTGGGTCAAGGCACACGTGCTCTGCTCGATGCGTTGCCAGACATGTTGGGGCTATGACCCGCATCAATCGCGATATTTTTGCGGATGATCGGATCGCCCATTCCAGCCTGAAAGGCCAGGTAACTGCGCCCGAATACACAAACGGCACCCAGTTGCGCGTCCAAACGCCAGTGGCCGACCTGCGATTGGACCCGACCCGCAACTCGGTGGACCGCCAAATCCTGTTCGGTCACCCGGTGACCCAATTGGAAAACACCCGTGGTTTGTCACAAGATACCACCACAGGCTATGTGGGATATGTGTCCCCGGACACGCTCGCCCCCACGTCCCCGCCAACACATCGGGTCATTGCACGCAGCACGTTCCTGTTTGATCAACCGGATTTCAAATCTCCGAACCCACACGCCCTCAGCTGTGGATCGCTCCTGCATATCACCGACATCTCTCACATCTATGCAACAACACAATGCGGGCGCTACACGATCGCGTCTCACCTCAGCCCCATTGACCAGACACATCCAGATTTGGCTGCCACAGCGTACGACTTGCTTGGCACACCTTATCTTTGGGGCGGGAATTCAAGTTTCGGCATCGACTGCTCGGGTCTTGTGCAACTCGCCGCCCAAGCTGCCGGGTTTCCCTGTCAGGGGGACAGCGACCAACAGATGGCCAATTTCGGCCAGCACTTGCCGCTGGGCTCACCCCCCAAACGCAATGACCTGATGTTCTGGAAAGGCCATGTCGCCTTGGTCTTTGATGACCATACCCTTATCCACGCAAACGCATGCCACATGGCCGTGGCATTGGAACCCATCGACGCAGCCCTTAAACGGATCCAAGCTCAAGAAAACAGCACATGCATCGCCCACAAACGCCTTTGATTTTCTTTTGGTCACCAATACCTTGGGGAGTTTGAGGGGTGAAACCCCTCATCAGAAAAATGGATCGTGTCCGCGCCAGCGGTCCTTTGGATCACTCCACCGCGCGGATCAGCTTGCGCTCCAGCACCCGCAGCACAGTTTTCAGATCTTGGCCCCGCCGTATCACCTGACCATCCATGCCCATAACGGCGTACATGCCCTGCCGCCCCCGCAACTTGGGGCGCTTTTCGATACGATACAAAGGCGTCTCTGCCGTGCGCCGGAACACTGAAAAGATAGCAACGTCTTTCAGGCTCGAAATGCCATAGTCGCGCCATTCCCCTGCCGCGACCATCCGCCCATAAAGTGACAGAATTACCGACAATTCTGTTCGGTGGAACGCCACTGTCGGATTTGGAATTTCGCGCAGGTTGCTCGGCGCCGGAGTTTGCATGTTCATGACCCAAGACTTGCGCCAAATTCAGCGCTTGGCAAGCGTCAATCCAGTCACAGATCCGACAGCCCCTAGGTCGTCTCCACACAATGGCGGCGAAAAGCCCGTTTCAACATATCCAGCTCTGCCCGCAACAGATCCACTTCGGCGCGGATATCCGCGCTCAGCGGCTCCCCGGCAATCAGGGTGAAATCGGCCACTGCCTGCCCATCCGCAGTATTAAACACTGCGAAATTGTGCACACCATCAGAAATGGCGTCTTCTGGAATGGGAACTTCTACCAGCCACTGCGTGTCTTGTTGCGAAATCGAAACATCTGGAACGACGCGATCCAACAGACGGACTTCAATGGCGGGTTGTTCCACGGCCCCGTCAAACACCCCACGCCAAACGCCGTGATGAATTTTACTGCTGATGCAGTGCAGATCACTCATCGCCTGATCCTTCATCAAAAGGCCGCCCGAGGACGGCGCGCAAAGGTCACATCCCGCAACACAACTTGGTTCATTTCTGGACCCTCAAAGATCAAGTCAACCCATGCCTTTTCCACGCGTTTTTCGTTCAGATCCGTATAGGCCAAGTCAAATTCGACCATCACGTCCTGTTCATGTAAGGGCAATTCCCGAACGATCTGTTCCGTGTTGGGACCATGCTGCACATTTAACCGTGCAAAGATCTCGAGCGGTTTTTCGCATTCCACAATGGTCGACAGGCGGATCAAATGCTTTCTGCTCAGCCCCGTCACGGCCTCTATCGGAAGATCCACAACAAAGGACAGGAACGATCCGTCAAAACTGAACACATCCAGACGCATGCCAAAAGGGGCGAGATCCGCTTCGCGCGTATTGCGCACTTGGCGCAGGGTCAGTTCCGTCTTGGCGCAATCGTGAAAAATGGTCAGCTCATCGCCAAGCTTTACATTGCTTTCAACCAGCGTGATCCCGGGGGTGGACAGCGGCAAACGCCATGTATCCGGGCGCCATGTCCAATCGGCATTTGGCGGCGTTGGAAAACTGGTTGAACCCGACACAGGCAATGTCAGTCGATCATCGGCGACACGAATGAGCCGATCCAATTGATTTTTCAGGGCCCGCGCTTTTGTGCGTTGCTGGCGCAAAAGGTGATGATCTGCTGCATTGGCCAAACGCGCGGCACGGGACCACCGCCGCAACACGCGTCGGTCGAACAGTTTGTCCAGCAGTCCGGTGCCGTCCTGACCCATGGTCCGATTGCCCTATGTCTGTGCCCAAGGCTTTTTGGTCTTATTCTATGAAAGCCTTACGATTGAATAAACCACTGAAGCGGTCTCTCAGTCCACCCTTTTGGCGCGAATTGTCTGCGACAGCGGTCTTTAGCTTAATGCGCCCTTGTGATGCATGGGCCATCCGGTCGGCCAGTTTTGTCAAAACACGGCCCCCTTCGGCCGTCGCCAAGGATCCATTTTTGGGTGCATATGCTGTAAAACTGATCAGATGCCTATTAATCTGCGTCAATCCCCGCCAATGCACAGTATCCGCCCCGTCTGGGACGTCCCCGTCCAAATGCGCCAGGGCCACGCTGTCGGTTTCATACCGCTCCAGAACTGTGACCTCTGGGCCAAAGGATGCGGGTAACAACCCAATCACATCGGCATCCGCAGACGACGGGGTGACAGACACCAAAATCAATCCAAGAGAGGCGACAAACGCGTCCCCCGATCCCCCCAGCGCATCACAGCGGGCGACAATCGCGAAGTCTTCTTTCAACCCACGTTTGTCGATGCAAAACCCTTCGGGTGGCACAAGTTCCAAGGCACCTTTGGCCATCATCGTTCGGGCCAAGGACACGTCTGGACGTGCCTGTTCTTCTTGGGCGGCCCTGCTTTTTGGTGCAAAAGGGCTGATGTTTAGGCTTGGTGCGTCAACACACGCACCAAGGCTTAAAGCACAGGCGAAAGCAACAAGCCCGCGCTTACAGATCCATGTATTCATGTTTCTCTGCGGCACCACCGGGATGGGTCACTGCACCTTTATAGATTTCACCAACTAACTGAGAATATTTCCACAGTGATCCAGACGCATAGTTCGTCTCGCGCGGGCCCGGCCAAGCCGCTTTACGCTCGGCCAATTCTTCGTCGCTCAGCGCCACCTCAATAGTGCCCTCGATGGCGTTCAACGTGATCACGTCGCCGTCTTTCAGTAGGGCAATTGGCCCGCCGTGATAGGCTTCGGGGCCAACGTGACCCACACAAAAACCACGGGTCGCACCCGAAAAGCGGCCATCCGTGATCAGGGCGACTTTCTTGCCCATGCCTTGGCCGGACAGCGCCGCCGTTGTCGCCAACATTTCGCGCATACCGGGGCCGCCTGCGGGACCTTCGTTGCGGATCACAAAGACGTCGCCTTCTTCATAGGTGCGTTTCTGAACCGCCTCAAACGCGTCCTGTTCACATTCGAAAACGCGTGCGGGGCCTGTGAAGATTTGGTGCTGAGGCTCCATCCCCGCGATTTTCACAATCGCACCTTCCGGGGCCAAGTTCCCCTTAAGGCCAACAACGCCACCGGTCTGAGAGATCGGGGTTTCGATGGGATAGATCACGCGACCATCTGCTTCGAGCTCGATCTTGTCGATTTCTTCACCGATGGAATTGCCGGTCACGGTCATGCAGTCTTCGTGCAGCAGGCCCGCTTTGCGCAGTTCTTTCATCACGACAAACACGCCACCTGCTTCGTATAGGTCTTTCGCCACATATTGGCCGCCAGGTTTCAGGTCGACGAAATAGGGCGTGTCGCGGAAGATTTCGCACACATCTTCAAGGTAGAACTCGATGCCTGCTTCATGCGCCATCGCAGGCAAGTGAAGGCCTGCGTTTGTGGACCCGCCCGTGCAAGCCACCACGCGTGCCGCGTTTTCGAACGCTTCGCGGGTGCAAATATCGCGGGCACGGATGTTCTTTTCGATTAGGTTCATAACCGCCGCGCCAGAGGCTTCGGCATATTGATCGCGGCTTTGATACGGGGCTGGCGCGCCAGAGGATTGCGGCAACGCAAGACCAATCGCTTCGGACACGCAGGCCATGGTGTTGGCTGTGAACTGCCCACCGCACGCACCCGCCGATGGGCAAGCCACGCGTTCCAGGATATCCAGTTCGGCCTCGGTCATGGTGCCGTTTTGCTGATGGCCCACAGCTTCGAACATGTCTTGCACAGTCAAATCGCGATCCGCGTATTCCTCTGGCACTTTCGCCCCAACAGGAGCCCGGCCCGGAAGGATCGAGCCGCCATACAAGAAGACAGACGGCGTATTCAGGCGGATCATCGCCATCATCATGCCCGGCAGGGATTTGTCACAGCCAGCAAGACCCACAATCGCGTCATAGCAATGCCCGCGCATCGTCAGTTCGACCGTATCCGCAATCGCTTCGCGAGAGGCCAGCGACGACCGCATACCTTCGTGACCCATGGCGATCCCGTCGGTGACAGTGATCGTTGTAAATTCACGCGGTGTCCCAAATGCCGATTTCACACCCATCTTTACAGATTGGGCCTGACGGTTCAGCGCGATGTTACATGGGGCTGCTTCGTTCCAGCATGTGGCGACCCCAACCAAAGGCTGGTGAATTTCGTCTTCTGTCATCCCCATCGCGTAATAGTAGGACCGGTGCGGCGCGCGTGCGGGCCCCTCGGTTACATGGCGGCTAGGTAGTTTTGTTTTGTCGAATTGCTTTTTCAGCATCTTGTGGGCCTCCCCGAAAGCGTGGGTTCCCGAATACCTCGCGCACATAAGGCCTGCAAGAGTGCATGGTTGTATTGTGTCACCACGCAGCATAGTTTCTGACAATTGGCTCGTCCCAGTCGAAGGACCCGCATGGAACGCACTCTCTTTTCATTTATCTGGAAGTATTCCACGCCGCAGCAGCTTGTCCTGCTGGCGATGACGCTGATTATTTTCCCGTTTCAATATTTTGCATTGGAATTACCCAAACGCATCATCAATGACGCCATTGATGCGGACAATCCTATGGTTGGTTTCGTCGGGTTCGAACTGACGCAGATCCAATTCTTGTTGTTGCTCAGTTTCGGGTATCTGGGTGCTGTATTGATCCAGGGCCTGTTGAAGATGCGGCTTAACACCATGAAAGGTGTCCTGGCAGAGCGCATGTTGCGCCGGTTTCGCTATATCCTGATCAGTCGCATGATGCGCTTTCCCCGGCCTTACTTCCGCCAGACCTCGCAAGGGGAATTGGTGTCGATGGTCACATCCGAAGCCGAGCCGATGGGCGGTTTGATGGGCGATGCGGTGGCGCAGCCGGTATTCCAACTTGGACAGATGCTGATCATTTTGATCTTTTTGTTTGTGCAATCCTTCTGGTTTGGCCTTGCTGGCATCGCCCTGATCCCGCTGCAGGCCTATGTCATTCCGATTTTACAACGCCAGATCAACCAATTGAACAAAAGCCGGATCATCCAGATCCGCGCCCTCGCCGCCGAGATCGGTGAAACAGCTGCTGGAGCCTCTGATCTGCGCGCAAATGGCGGCTGGCGCTATCGCCGGGCCCAGTTCACGCACCGTTTGGGGCTGTTGTTTGACATTCGCTTCAAGATCTACCAGAAAAAATTCTTTATGAAGTTTCTCAACAACTTCATCACACAACTGACCCCTTTCTTCTTTTATTCGGTGGGCGGTGTGCTTGCTATTCGCGGGGATATCACTGTGGGTGCGTTGGTTGCCGCATTGGCTGCTTACAAAGACCTGTCTTCGCCGTGGAAAGAGCTGCTGACCTATTACAACCAAGTGCAGGATATGTCGTTGCGCTGGGAAATCGTGACGGAACGGTTTGCACCACGGGATATCATTGACGAGCGGTTGTTTGAGGGTGAACCAGAAGCAATCCCACACCTGCGGGGTGACATTGTCTTGGAAGACGTCTCTGTGCGTACGGAAACGGGAACGTCCATTTTGCAAGGCCTCAACTTGAATTTCCCGGCCGGTGCGCGTGTTGCGATCAAGATCCCCAATCAGACAGAACGTGCCGCAGTGGCAGATCTGCTGACCCGCGAACTGATCCCGTCGCGCGGGCGCATTCGTGTGGCAGGGCACGATCTGGAAGAGATGCATCAGGCTGTGATCGCGGCCCGGATCGGGTATGCCCAATCGCGCCCTTATTTCTTTGATGGAACGCTGGGTTCAAACCTGATGATGCCGTTGCGGAACAGTCCTAAAACCATGTTGTGGGACCCGCACAAAAAGGACCGCAAAGCGATCGAAGCAAGCCGGGCAGGCAACAGTCTGGACAGTCTGCAAGCCGATTGGAACGACCCGTCAATTGCAGAATTCACCCATGATGGTGATGTGCACAGTTGGTGGTTCCAATTGGTGCAAGCCATGGGGATCGACGAATTTATGTTCCGGCGCATGATGACCGCCCGTATTGATCACGAAGCGCATCGCGACCTTGTCTTGGCGGCTGTTCGATTGCGCGGCAAAGTCCACGAAACCCTTGTTGATCATGGTCTTGATCATCTTGTGCATCGGTTTGATCCCGACAGCTTTAACCCGACTGTGCCTTTGGGTGGGAACCTGTTATTCGCGGCGCCGCGTAAGTTGATTGAACAGTCTGATATGGCGGCCAATGGCGGCTTTCTTGGTATGATCATGCAACAGGGCCTGGCCGAACAGATTATCGCCATTTCGCAAACCGTCATTGATACTTTGGATCAAACCTTTGGCACTGATGGGACAGACCACCCCTTGTTCCAAGATCTTGGGATCGAAGAGGAAACGTATAGCGAGCTGACCGATATCGCCAAACGGCGCCGCACGCAGGGGGACGTTGAACTTAGCTCGGAAGAGTTTTCAAAGTTCATGACAGTTCCGTTCTTCTTTACAGCGGAACAAATTGGCCCGGCGTTCCCGGAAGCCTTTAAACAAGAGATCCTTGAGATACGACGCGAGCGTGGCGCGGCCTTGCGCGAAGCCTCGGCTGATCTGTTCCAGGAAATCACGCCAACGACCTATTTGCCGCGCTTAACGTTGTTGGAAAACCTCCTTTACGGGCGCGTGTCTCGCATGGCGGGTGCGCAGGCCGAGATGATCAAAGATGTGGTTGCGGATGTGTTGGACGATCACGGATTGCGTCAGGAAGTGGCGGAAACGATCTGGGATGTGGAAATGGGCATCGGCGGCACCAACTTGCCAACAGTGTTTCAAGAACGCTCTGCCTTGTCGCGTGCCGCGATCAAGCGGCCCGACATTCTGATCCTGGACAAAGCGCTGGCCTCTCATAGTGCGGATAGCCGCCGTCTCACCCGTGAACGCATGCGCGATCTGATGCCAGATGCGACGCTGATCTTTTTGGAAGATCATTTTGACAATCCGGATGCGTATGACGTCTATATCGAAATCCGAAACGGCAAAGTTGACGGTGTCGAACACGCAGACGCGCTGGATCAAAGCGACGGCGGTATGGACGATTTGCAGCGCAAGGTCGGTCTGATTGCCCGCACCGATATGTTTGAGAACCTGTCCGCGCGCAACCAACGGCTTTTGGCGTTTTCGGCCCAATGGTACAAAGCAGACAAGGGGCAAACGATCTTTGCCAGTGGCGACCAGCCGGACGCCGCATATCTGTGTGTCAAAGGCGAGGCCCAATTGGTTTGGTATCAAGAGGCAGACGGCACACCTGTTCCCATCACAACAATTGAACCCGGCCGGGTCATTGGCGACTTGTCCGTCATTCTGAATGAGGATCGTCAATACGACATGCTGGCCACGCAGGATTGTGTGTTCTTGCGGATCGGGGCGCGCGAATTCCTGTCCGTTGTTCAAAACGACGCCGAGGTATCATACGAGCTGTTGCAGACTGTGGCCGGGTATCTGACGCATTTGGCCGAATCCATGCGCGATTCACGCGCTGAGCCGCCCTCGCAAGAGGCGCAAAATGAATTGCGCGAGCAATTGCGTTCTCAACGACAGAAATCCAAGACCTAATTGCAATCACCGCGCGCCGGGTCTATCCAATGCGCGCTGCAGGCAAGGATTAAAGGCATATGAACTGGATCAGCAATTACGTCCGTCCTCGGATCAACTCGATCTTCTCGCGCCGCGAGACGCCCGACAATCTTTGGACCAAGTGCAAAGAATGCGGAACCATGTTGTTTCACCGCGAATTGACGGACAATTTGAATGTCTGTTCGTCGTGTGGGCACCACATGGGGATCACACCACGAGCCCGGTTTGACAACTTGTTTGACGGGGGCATCTTTACGGAAGTTGCCGTACCAGAGCCGGTCGCAGACCCGCTGTCGTTCCGCGATCAAAAGAAATATCCGGACCGCATGAAGGCGGCGCAAAAGGGCACTGGCGAAAAAGAAGCCATGCTGGTGGCCAGTGGTGACATGGGGCGGACCCCGATCATTGCGGCGGCTCAGGACTTTACCTTTATGGGCGGGTCCATGGGCATGTATGTCGGCAACGCGATCATTGCTGCCGCCGAAGAAGCGGTACGCCTGAAACGCCCATTGATCTTATTTTCGGCCGCAGGCGGCGCGCGGATGCAAGAAGGCATCCTAAGCTTGATGCAGATGCCGCGCACAACAGTTGCGGTTCAGATGCTGAAAGAAGCAGGCCTGCCTTATATCGTTGTCCTGACCCATCCCACAACGGGTGGGGTCACTGCCTCTTATGCGATGCTGGGGGATGTGCAGATTGCCGAACCCAATGCGTTGATTTGCTTTGCCGGCCCCCGCGTCATCGAACAAACCATTCGCGAACAACTGCCCGAAGGATTCCAACGGGCAGAATACCTGCTGGATCACGGGATGTTGGATCGGGTGACACCACGCAAAGACCTGAAAGACGAACTTGTCACCATCACCCGGATGCTGATGGGGCTGCCCCCAGCGATCAAAGGCGACTTGCCCGCACCCGATCC
>CALHST010000435.1 GCA_938038825.1 uncultured Paracoccaceae bacterium
AATGGTGCCCGGGGGCGGAATCGAACCACCGACACGAGGATTTTCAATCCACTGCTCTACCCCTGAGCTACCCGGGCACGGGTGGCATTGCCACGATCAGGTCCGCGCGTTTTAGGGGGACTGGCCCGCAGGTGCAAGCCCCATTTTCAGGAAGTTACTGCGGACGCAACTGTGGCGTGGTTTCTTCGTCCCAATCCTGCGCAACGTCTTCTGTTTCAACGCGGTAGCTGCCATTGATCCACCGTCCTAAATCCAAATCAGCGCAACGCTTTGAACAAAACGGACGATACTTTGCATTGGTGTCTTTGGCGCACATGGGACAGGTCACGTCAGCACCTCGATTAACGGGACGCGCGCCCGTTTCCGGCTCAGCTCGAACAGGCCCATTGTGGTCCATCCGATCAACGCTGTTTCCACATCATCCAGCCGCAAGGCCGAGCGCAAAACACTTTCCAGCCCGCGTCGATCCTTTTTCGGCATCGGCGCGAAATCCACGACAATTTGCCCGCCAAGACCCTGTAACCGCAAAGCCCGAGGCAGGGCGCGGGCAGCAGCGATGTTCACTTTCAGGCCTGCGGCATGGGACGTGTCCGGGCCTGAATTGACGTCCACAGCGATCAGGGCACGGGTTTGCTCGACAACAATGCTACCGCCACCCGGCAAAGGCGTGTGGCTGCGCAACGCACCATCCAGCGCATCGTCCAACGACTCTTCAATTGTTGAATCCGCACCCCAATCACGCCACGCAATGTCGTGCGGCCCTGCGCCTTCCAACAGCTTTTCAAGCCCTTGATCCGGGTCCTGAAGCACGGCCTGTGCTAAGCCCACCATGGCGTCTACATCTGATGCAATCTCATCTGGATCTGCGTCCAAACAGGCCGAGCGCAGAATAATTCCGAAACCGCTCGCTTCGGCCAGTTCCGTTTCTGCAGCCGCACGAATGGCAAGGCGCGCTTCGTCATCTTTGATTGCGCGCGAAATGTTAACGCCCGGTGCTTCAGGCGTGACAATGGCATAGCGGCTTTTGAACAGAAGTTTCGACGTTACAGGGATAGCCTTGCCTGGCTCTGCATAGCCAGACACCTGCAACAACATCACATCACCTGGCGCAATACCTTTGCCGCCACGCAGATACATGCTCCCGTCTGGGGTTTCAAAGAACATGCCCCCCTGCCCTTTGACAGGACGTGTCGCTTTAGCGCGATAGATTGTGCCAAGGCGCGGTCGATCGCTGTCGATCAGCAAATCATCCAGTCTGCCATCCACATAAAATGCAGCAGCTTCCCGATCTTGGATGGTGCCAAGTACAGCCTGAGATCCGTTCATTAAAGGCCCTCATATCCAGCGGCGCGCAGAAGGTTCGCAGTTTCAGCCAAAGGCAGCCCCACAATACCGGTGAATGAACCGGATATCCATGGGATCAATGCCCCGGCAGGACCTTGAATGGCATAACCGCCCGCCTTGCCACGCCAATCGTCTGTCTCAAGATAAGCATTGAGTTCGGTGTTGGACAGGGATTTCATTTTCACAGTACTGACCACATCCTTGGCCCAAACCTGATCCCCACGACGCACGCAAACGGCCGTGATCACCCTGTGTCGGCGTCCAGACAGCAGCCACAAGAATTGCGCCGCCTCACCTGCGTCTTGAGGTTTTCCAAGGATACGCCGCCCCACAGCCACAGTTGTGTCTGCACACAACACGATATCGTCAGCCAGTGCATCCACGGCCTCGACCTTTTGACGCGAAATTCGGTTACAATAAGGGCGTGGCAGCTCCGCCGGAAGTGGATCTTCGTCAATATCCGGCGGACGCACAGCTCCCGGCACAATACCCAATTGGCCCAACAGCTCCAAGCGCCGCGGGCTGCCTGATCCTAAGATCAGCATAATGCGTTTACTTGAACCGGTAGTTGATCCGACCCTTGGTCAGATCGTACGGGGTCATTTCCACTTGGACTTTATCGCCAGCCAGAACCCGAATGCGGTTTTTCCGCATTTTGCCTGCCGTATGCGCGATGATCTCATGGCCGTTTTCCAGCTCGACCCGAAATGTCGCGTTTGGCAGGAGTTCCTTCACGACGCCGGGAAATTCGAGCAGTTCTTCCTTGGCCATGGTCTCTCCTTTTCACATCGTCCAGCTTGATGCGGACGCCGGTTAGATGCGCCTAAAGCCCCTGCGATTCAAGGGGAAAATTGAATTGTGTGGAAGTGTGATCGCTTGGACGCGGAAATGCATTAAACGTCAAACGCGCTGAACCACCACATCTTGATTCTTGCAACTCTGCATCATCGCCCAATTCTTGATTTATCAACGAAACGATGCGGTTAAGGCTCCTGCGCCGTGGATCGCCGCTCTCATGAAAGGCGGCAGACTTTGCGAACACGCCCTGCAGTTGTGGGGCACAGTGATTGATCTTCAGTCATTATTTCAAAACTTGAAACTTAACCATGAAAAACCGTATAGAAACAAGGCTGCTCAAATAGAAAGATTTCAAGTTGGCAATGATTCAAAGGCTGCTGTCATGCTGAAAAAGGGCGTCACCCTACGCGGGCTCGAAGTTTTTGAGGCACTGGCGTCAACGGGATCTGTGGCAGGTGCTGCCGGGTTGACGGGATTGTCTCAACCTGCGGTGAGCCAGCAGCTCAAAAATCTGGAAAGCGCGCTTGGGACAGATCTGATTGATCATGCAAAGCGCCCGATGCGGCTGACCCCAGCGGGAGACAGCTTTCGCACCCGTGCCGAAGCAGCCCTGGGTCAATTGCGGATGGCCCAATCAGAACTCACCGTGATGGATTTGACGCATCTTAGCTCCCTCTCAATCGGCTTGATTGATGATTTTGACAACGACATTACTCCGCGTCTGGTCACCATGCTGGCCAAAAGCCTGACACGGTGCCGCTTCAAACTGGTGACAGCCGCAAGCCATGAAATTTCCGCAGCGATGGAGGATAAACGGCTTCATATCGCGGTGTCGGCATCATCGGGCCAGGTCATGCCCGGCGTTTTGGAATACCCGCTGGTGCGTGATCCGTTCATTCTGGTTGCGCCTGCGGGCTATCTTGCAAAACAGCCTGAGCACATTTCAGATTTGGGTGAGTTGCCGTTTTTACGTTATGATCAGGATCAGTTGATCGGGCGACAGATTGAAAGCCATCTGGCGCGCCAGCAACTCACCTTTCCAGATCGCTTTGAAGTTGGGTCCCATCTGGCACTGATGGCTATGGTCGCGCGGGGCATGGGATGGGCTTTGACGACACCCCTTGGGTATATGCGCGCCGGGCGGTTCCATGATCAAGTTGCCGCATTTGCGCTGCCGACCATCGCATTTTCTCGCACGATTGTTCTTTATGCGGGGGCAGATTGGGCCGGGAAAGTCCCCACCGATATTGCAGCCAGCGTCCGGGGGTTGGTGCAAACTCATATGATTGATCCTGCAATTGCACTGCACCCATGGCTTGCACATGATTTCCGCCTCTTGGATACATAACCCTGCCACCAACGTGAGCTAAAGCTCACCTTACGAACAACATCAGCCCCGCCCTGTAGGGTGAGCTTCAGCTCACGCTCCCTCTTGCACAAGAAAGGTTCCCCATCATGTCCAATATTGTGATCTTAACAGGTGCCGGTATATCCGCGGAAAGCGGACTTGGAACCTTTCGCGACGAAGGCGGCCTTTGGGCCCAGCACCGGATCGAGGACGTCGCCACCCCAGAAGGCTATGCCCGCAATCCGCAATTGGTCACCGATTTCTACAATGCGCGCCGTGCCCAAGCGGCCACGGCGACACCAAACGCGGCGCATCGCGCCCTGGTGAAACTGGAAACGGCCCATGTCGGCGCAGTCACCATTGTGACCCAGAATGTGGACGGGCTGCACGAGCAAGCCGGGTCTCAATCTGTGATCCACATGCATGGGGAGTTGGCAGGCGCATTATGCGCACGCTGTGATCATCGCTGGCCTGCCACGGGTGACATGGTGCCAGATGACATCTGCCCAAAGTGCAAAGCCAGCGCCGGGCGTCCGGATATCGTATGGTTTGGCGAAATGCCTTATCACATGGAGCGAATCGAGCAGCTTTTGTCCCAAGCGGATCTCTTTGTGTCGATTGGGACGTCTGGAAACGTTTATCCTGCCGCTGGCTTTGTTCAGGCGGCCCGCGCCTATGGGGCTGCCACGCTTGAGTTGAATTTGGAACCGTCCGAAGGTGCGTCCTTGTTTGATGACACCCGGCTTGGTCCTGCCACGCAAATTGTTCCGAACTGGGTCAGCGAGGTGCTGGCCCAATAAGTGTTGGCGCAAGCATTATCTGTCGTGATCAGTATGTCCGCTATGCCCTGAATGCCCATGGCTCTTCGGCTCTTTGCGATCATTATCAACGGGCAATTCAACCACCACATCCCCGGCCTTTTCAAAGGTCAACGTGACTGAAATGGTAGAGCCTTCTTCGAACGGCGCATCCAACCCCATGAACATCACGTGATCGCCGCCGCGCTTCAACGCGTGTGATCCGCCGGCAGGCACTGCGATTCCCCCGTCAATTGGGCGCATTTTGACCACGCCATTGTCGTCTTCAATATGGGTATGCAACTATACACGTTTGGCCGCGTCCGAGGTGGCCGCAACCAGACGGTCCTCGGCCTCACCATGGTTCATGATGGTAAAAAACGCAGCGCCAGATTGCGCGCCACTGCGCGCATAGGCACCATCAATCATGATTTTGGCGTCACCCGCAAATGCAGGAAGGCTGAGCGCTGAGAGACCGGCTGCAAGGAAAACTGATTTAAGGGACATGCTGTCCTCCGTCCTTTGGAATGTGAGATGTTGATCGCGCGTGGAGCAGATCAAACCCAAGGCGGGCCGCGCGCAGCGTCAGGAACGCCCCGGTACAAGGCCACGATTTGACGGGATTCCATGTCACCAGCGTGATATCGAACCGTTTGCGAAAACAAATCCAATGCAGGCGCGGCTATTGCCGAAAACAGGGCCAACCCATCCGCACAAAGCTGTGGTGGACTGGTTGGCTGGCCGTCTGCATCCACAAAAACAGTGATGGAGGCAGCCCCAACGCACAGAACCATTTTACCTTCTGCCGGGGCCTGCCCACGGGCAAATGCCATACCCTGCGCTGTCAGTAACAGCATGGCGCAGGTGCACAAGGTGACGAGAGATCGCATCAAGGACATGTCGACAGAGCTATGACAAGGGTGTCATCCGCACAAGAAACAAAAACGCGAAAAGGCCCCGCGAAACGTCGCAGGGCCCTTCACAATTCGGTTTCGAAAGGCGGCGGTTACGCCTGCGCT
>CALHST010000436.1 GCA_938038825.1 uncultured Paracoccaceae bacterium
GTCACCGATGATGTCCCGTTGATCAAAGAGATGATGGCAGACGGCAAAGAACATCCTCATGTCATGGACCCCGCCGGCGAAAGCTATCTGCGCCAGGAGGGCCAAGGCCTTTGCATTGGCTTTTACGAACAGCCCTGTCGCCCATGGGCCGTGAACGGCACCTCGTGGGAGTTCGGACAGGAACTTCTGCAAGATGATTTCGACAAGATCGAAGACAGTATCGCATTTGCCTATAAACGCTTCCCGGATCTGGAACGGGCCGGCGTCAAAAATGTGATCCATGGGCCCTTCACCTTTGCGCCCGACGGCAACCCGCTGGTCGGCCCCGTTCCGGGCATGCGCAACTATTGGTCCGCCTGTGGCGTCATGGCGGGCTTTTCACAGGGTGGAGGCGTGGGTCTGATGCTCGCGCAGTGGATGGTAATGGGTGAAACCGAACGCGACACCATGGCCATGGATGTCGCACGCTTCGGCGATTGGATCAGCCCCGGCTACACATTACCCAAGGTTATCGAAAACTACCAAAAGCGGTTCTCGGTCGCCTATCCAAACGAAGAAATCCCCGCCGCGCGGCCCAACCGCACCACGCCAATGTATGACATCTTTTCCGACCTTGGCGCCGTGTGGGGCCAGCAATATGGATTAGAGGTCGTGAACTACTTCGCGCAAGATGGTGAGCCAACGTTTGAAACCCCGTCCTTCCGCCGCTCGGACGCATTTGAGGCCACGGGGCGCGAAGTCATGGGCGTGCGCAACGGCGTTGGCATCACCGAAGTGCACAATTTCGGAAAATACAGCGTCACCGGACCCAATGCGCGGGTGTGGCTGGATTGGATCATGGCTGGGCGCGTTCCGAAACAAGGGCGCATAACCCTGACGCCGATGCTGTCGCCCAAAGGCAAACTGATCGGGGATTTCACAATTTCTTGCCTTTCGGAAACCGAGTTTCAGTTGACGGCATCTTATGGCGCGCAGGCCTTCCACATGCGCTGGTTTGATCAACATACCATGGACGGCGTGCAGGTCGAAAACATCTCGGACAAACGCAACGGGTTTTCGATTGCGGGGCCAAAGGCGCGCGATGTGCTGTCCGCCTGCACACTGGCCGATGTGTCAAAACTTAAATTCCTTGACGTGCGCCGCATGACAATTGGCATGACCAACTGCATCGTGCAACGCGTCAGTTATACAGGCGATTTAGGCTATGAAATTTACTGTGATCCCATGGCGCAGCGCCAATTGTGGTGGACGCTTTGGAATGCAGGTAAAGACCATGGCATGACGCTATTCGGGATGCGCGCAATTATGTCCCTGCGGCTGGATCGTTTCTTTGGATCCTGGATGTCGGAATTCTCGCCAGACTACACAGCTGCCGAAACCGGGCTTGACCGGTTCATCTCGTTTAAGAAAAACACCGATTTTATCGGTCGCGCAAAGGCCGAGGCCGAGCGGAGTTCGCCCCCAGACCGACAGCTTTGCGCATTCGAGGTGGATGCAGACGACGCTGACGTGCAGGGTTATGAACCGATCTGGCTTGACGGTGGTGTTGTTGGCTTTTGCACATCAGGTGGGTTCAGCCACTTTGCCCAAAAATCCATCGCTTTGGGTTTTCTGCCACGCAACGCCATCAAAGACGGCATTAAAGTGCAGATAGAGATCCTTGGGCAGATGCGAACAGCGCGAATTCTATCAGAAGTTCTGTTTGATGCAGACTTAAGTCGTCTAAAAGGCTAACCTGCCCATCATGACAGTGCCCATATTGATCCTGGCGGGTGGGTCAAGCAGCCGCATGGGATCGCGCCACAAGCTCCTTGAAACAGTTCAAGGCCAGCCCTTGCTGCGCCTGCAGGCATGGCGCGCGCTAAAGACATCGCGCGAGGTGACAGTTCTGATCCGGCCAGGTCAGCCTGCATTGAAACGCGCTGTGGCGGGCTTACCTATAACATTGATCACAGCCCCTGAGGCAATCGAAGGTATGGGCGGCAGTTTACGTGCGGGAACCATGGCACATCTGCGGGCCAAGTGTTTTTTGATGTTGCTGGCAGACATGGTCGATATTGAAGCACAAGACATGCGTGCCCTTGTCGCCGCACGCTCGCGCAGCAAAAACTCCGTCCACATCTGGCAGGCAACCACCCAAGACGGCAAACCCGGCAACCCGATCTTGTTTGACCGGGCAGTTTACGGCGACCTTTTGAACTTGCGCGGTGACAAAGGCGCGCGCCATGTTCTTGAGAAATACACAGATCAGCTTTCCCATGTTCCACTTCTGGGTAACCGTGCCCGATTGGATTTGGACACGCCCGAAGATTGGGAAAAGTGGCGATTACAACAGCAGTTGACGTTTACAATTTGAACGTCAGTCGGCTTTCATGGCGCTTTAACGTGCGCCGGGCTGACGTATAGCTTTTCATACCAGTATCGGTTGCCAGCTCCGGGAACAGCGTCATAATTTCGTCTCTTTGAGCCTCCCCAACCCCGTTCAACGACACATCACCCGGTTGGAAGCTTTCAGTCCATGCGCCATTTCCAAGTAGGATTTCATGCTGTTCAAACAACACATGCACATAGGTCAAGCCGGTGCTTTGCACCATGTCGATCCCATCCAAATGAGTGAGGTGTTTTGCCGCCACAAGGACCTCGCGCTCACCGTAAAGCACATCCGACATATCTGACGTCAGAAGCATGCGGTGATTGGGACTGACCAACAGATCCCGTTCAGGCAACCCGCGCCCCATGGCACCTTTGCTGATAAAAACCGGCTGCCATTCTGGGCGTTGTTGCATTTCATAAGTCGACAAAGCACGGCGCCCTGTCCACGCAACAACTTGCACGCCATTGTCGCGGGTGAACACCCGATCACCGCTGCGCAGCTTTTCGACAAGCACTTCCCCTTTGGGAGTTGCGATCCGTGTGCCGGGTGTAAAACAGATAATCTGCTCAATATCGGTGAAGTTAATATTGGCAAAATCGCCGCCGCGCTGCAATTGGATCTGCCCATTGAAGCCCGGATTGCCATTGTTTTCAGGGTTTTGCACGCGATTGGTGACAACCCAGCCATCGGAAATCAACTGTGTAAGATCCAGCGTATCAAAGTCATCCCCGCCAGATCCACCATCCACGGACGTGTTGTTGACTGGCGTGTCGTCCAAAGATCCGATCTGGAACAAATCACGATCATCACCGCCGCGCAGATTGTCGTTATCCCCGCCTCCGATGATGGTGTCATTGCCTGCGCCGCCATCTACATTGTCGGTACCGCCGCCTGCCGAAATAACATCGTCGCCAGCACCACCCGCGATCTGATCGTTGCCTTCACCGCCAGAAATGGTGTCGTTATCAGCGCCACCATCAAGGCTGTCGTTCCCGCCTTGGCCAAAGATCTGATCATTCCCGGCGCCACCAAGAACTGTGTCATTGCCTTCAACAATGGTTGTTGTCACGACATCGTCGATCAAATCGCCTGAAAAGGTAAAGCCGGAATTGGTGCTGCGTGCCTCAAGCGAGAATTCGATAAAAGTGCGGTTATCGAACTGGGCAGAGAACCAAGCATCTTGATCCAATGGCGTGTTCCGCTCGGTCCCGCTGGCTATGATGGTTGTCGGGGTCGTTTCGACGGCCAGAGATGTGTCAGACGAGACACCAAAGGAGGAAAAGCTGGACGCTTGCAAAATAACGGATTCGCGGTCTGACGGGGATGCATTGCGGTCGATGTCGTTGAATGTTGCAATGGAATTCAAGGCCACAGGTTCATTGGTGGTCGGATCAAAGAATTCGAACCGAAAATCGGCAGTGTCTCCTGTTCCGTTGCCATTCATCAGGATTTCGGCACCACGATTGCCTGATAGGTTGACGGTTAGAAAGGGATCAGAGCGATTCACCAAAATGATGCGTCCCCAGACCTGCGTTCCGTCTTCCAGCAGCGCGACGTCGCGGTATACAGCGCTGTCACCAACGGCCGCGTTGTTTCCGGTAAACGTCTGACTTTCAAAATTGTTCGCAGACAGAAAAAGCGGCGTTGCGTCTTGCCCCAAGGCGGTGCCTTGGCCCGCATCACCGAATAACACATCATCACCGGCGCCGCCGGTGATCCGGTCATTTCCGCCTTCGCCAGACACACGGTCATTCCCCGCCAAAGCCGTGATGTCATCATCTTCGTTGGTCCCGGCAAGCGTGTCGGGGCCATTTGTTCCGTTGATTGTCGCCACTCTAGAGCCCCCCGGCCAGATTTCCTTGAGTTGTCATCCACTGCTTATGGCGCAGACATTACAACGTAACTTGAGGGACACATTGTTTTTTCAATGCATCGGCGCAATCACGCCAAAAGCGTTGATAAGCCTGCGAAAGCTTGCCGAAAACCGCCAACGCATCGCCAAGGCCATCCCGTGTGTTCGCAGTTTCCCAAGGCACGGCCCAGTTGTAAATCGGATCCGGATCCCAACCGCTTCACCAAGACGTGTTGTGCCAATCGTTTGAAAGCGCTGGAAACAGTGACATTGTCACCAAGATATAAGGCAAGACCAATCCATATGCGCTGCAGAGATAAAGGAGATATCTTATGCAACTGACACGGAACCTTGGAAATCTTGACCGCATGGCACGCCTTGTCATCGGTGCATTGCTTGTTGTTCTGGCCCTATTTGGCACCATCGGTGTGTGGGGCTGGGTTGGACTTATTCTTGTCGCCACAGCGTTCATGAATTTTTGTCCGATTTATAGAATTCTTGGCATGAAAACTTGTAGCGATTGCTAAGGAGACGTTTGTGAGCCTTTTTGCGGATTTTAACAGTTCCTTCTGCACCTTTACGGATGCGGAAACGTGTGTAACGGCAAGGGCTTGCACTCAGGCGCAAGGGGCGCGTTCCGCGCGGCTTCCTTGCGCTGCTTTCCAACGATCCAGACAGGCCGTATGATCGATTTTCTTTTTGCATATCTTGCGGGCCTGTTGACCCTTATCAATCCGTGTGTCCTGCCCGTTTTGCCAATTGTTTTGGCAAGCGCGTTGAACGCCAATCGTTATGGTCCTGTCGCTTTGGCCGCCGGGATGAGCGTGTCGTTTGTGGTGTTGGGCGTCCTGGTCACAGCCTTTGGGAATTCGATTGGACTGACACAGGATCTCTTGGCCCAAATCGGCGCTGTCATCATGATCTTGTTCGGGATCGTTTTGCTGGTGCCCATGTTTGCACAGCGGTTTGAGCTTGCAACAGCAGGCGTCGCCGCAGGTGCGGATGGACGTATGAACCAGATTGATGCATCCGACCTAAAGGGGCAGTTTTTGGGCGGATTGCTGTTGGGCGCTGTCTGGTCCCCGTGTATTGGCCCCACGCTGGGCGGTGCCATTGCGCTTGCGTCACAAGGAAGCGGCTTGCTGTATGCCACATGTATCATGGCCTTTTTTGCTTTCGGTGTATCCACCTTGATCATCGGACTTGGGCTGGGTGCGCGTGAAGCGATACGCAAGCGCACCCAATCTTTG
>CALHST010000437.1 GCA_938038825.1 uncultured Paracoccaceae bacterium
CTGTACGGGTATCATCATGCAGCAAGCCTGCAGACAAAAGTTGACCGATCATATAGCCAAGCCCGCCTGCCGCGTGGAAGTGGTTCACATCCGCAAGACCGTTTGGATAGACCCGTGCCAGCAGGGGTGTGACTTCTGACAAGTCAGAAAAGTCCTGCCAATCAAGGATAATGCCGCCTGCACGGGCCATGGCCAAAAGGTGAATCAACAGGTTGGTCGAGCCGCCCGTCGCATGCAACCCGACGATCCCATTGGCAAATGCGCGTTCATCAAGGATGTCGCAGACCGGTGTGTAGTCGTTTCCGAGAGCTGACAGCGACAACGCGCGACGCGCCCCCTCTGTCGTTAATGCGGTCCGTAAATCCGTACCGGGGGTCACGAAACTGGATCCCGGCAGGTGCAATCCCATGAACTCCATGAGCATCTGGTTGGTGTTGGCTGTCCCGTAAAACGTGCATGTGCCGGGGCCGTGATACGCGGCCATTTCCGCAGCCATAAGTTTATCCCGCCCGACTTCGCCAGTGGCGAATTGCTGGCGAACCTTCGATTTTTCATCGTTGGACAGCCCCGAGGTCATAGGGCCTGCTGGCAGAAACACGGCAGGCAAATGTCCGAAGCTTTGCGCTGCGATCACAAGACCCGGAACGATTTTGTCGCAAACGCCCAAGTAAACAGATGCATCAAATGTGTTGTGGCTCAGGGCGACAGCGGCGGCCAAGGCAATGGTGTCTCGGGAAAACAGTGACAGCTCCATCCCGGCTTCGCCTTGGGTCACGCCATCACACATGGCGGGAACACCACCAGCGACCTGCGCTGTTCCGCCAATTCCGCGCACAGCGTCTTTGATCTGGGCTGGGTAGGTTTCAAATGGTTGGTGGGCAGACAACATGTCATTATACGCCGTCACGATCCCCAGATGCCCGGCATTTCCTGTTGCGAGCGCATCTTGATCTTCACCCGTTGCCGCATAAGCATGCGCTTGCCCTGAACAGCTGAGATGCGCGCGTGCTGGGCCATCCGAAGCCGCGCGGCGCATCCGATCCAGATAGGGCTGGCGTGTTGCTGCGCTGCGTTCGATGATGCGGTCGGTGACTTTGGCGAGCGTGGCGTTAAGCTGCATGTCTGATCTCCGGGACATAGTGGTGCCTTGTTAGCGCTATCATCTACTTAATCTGGCGTGAAATGGCCATAGCTGATTGTGATGAGTTTGGGTGGAGACAGCACCCTATGAAAAACAGCCGTGCTGTTTTCGCATTTGCCGGCACGTGCGTTGATTGCGGCCATTTGCAAAGGGAACGAAGCACGCACCGCATCTCAAGGCCTTTCGCGACCCATCTATCACGGCCAAAGGCCCGGACATAGCCAACCGCCTGCTTATGCGCGCATGGAGTGACCGTTTGAGAACATATGCACTTTGTCCGGGGTCGCCGTGACATGGATGGTCGTGCCGCGCAGATCTTTGTGGATGCCCGGCAGTTTTGCGATCACGGGATCCGCGCCCGACACACTTTCGAAATAGATCAACGTGACCTCGCCCAAAGCTTCGGTGAAGTCTGCCACACCTGAAAACATACCGTTCGCTTCCGCAGGCATCAGATCCTCTGGGCGCACGCCAATATTCACAGTTTTCCCCATGTCGCTGTCTTGCGTTGGAATTGTCGTGGTTGCGACACCGCCAGAATCAAGCGTGACAGTTGTCACGTCACCCGTCCCGGTAATTTTCCCCGGAAACAAATTCATCGCAGGAGATCCAATGAACTGTGCGACAAACTCGTTTTGCGGCGTTTCATACAGCTCTAGCGGGGTGCCCACTTGGGCAATACCTTTGTTCGCCAGAACAACAATACGGGTGGCCAACGTCATAGCTTCAACTTGGTCATGGGTCACGTAGATCATCGTGCGGTCTGGCATCGCCTCTTTCAGGCGGGCAATTTCGATCCGTGTCGCCACACGCAACGCCGCGTCCAAATTCGACAAGGGTTCATCAAACAAAAACACTTTCGGGTCGCGAACGATGGACCGCCCAATCGCCACGCGCTGACGTTGACCGCCAGATAAGGCCTTGGGCAAACGGTCCAAATAGTCGTTGAGTTGCAAAACACGGGCCGCTTCATTCACCGCGCGGTCGATTTCGGCTTGCGGGGTTTTGGTCAGCTTCAGCGCAAAGGACATATTTTCGCGCACGGTCATGTGCGGGTACAACGCATAAGATTGAAACACCATCGCGATGCCACGTTGGGCCGGGGGCACGTCATTCACAATGGTGCCGTCAATTTCTAGCGTGCCGCTAGTGATCCGTTCCAGCCCTGCAATCATGCGCAACAGTGTCGACTTTCCACAGCCTGACGGCCCCACAAAGACAATCATTTCGCCCGCAGTGATATCAAGGTCGATGTTGTTGAGAACATTCACAGACCCGCCATAGGTCTTTTCAAGTGCGCGCAGTTTCAAACCTGCCATCGTGCTATCCCCCCGCTTTGCGTAGAATTGCGAATTGCCATGGTCCAAGCCCATCTTGCCCATTCACCGATCCTGCGGCGGTTTTGACCGGTTCCCACGTGCCACTGGGCACCTCTAAACGGGCATCCTGATCACCAAGGTTAAACGCGCAGAACACAGTTTCGCTTGGGGATTGGCGGGTGAATGTCAGGACATCACCCTTGGCATTCAGCCCCGATTGCTCCCCGGAACGCAGCGCTTCAGTGGATTGTCTGCACGCAATTGCGGCGCGATAAAAATGTAGCAAAGCATTGGGATCGGCTTCTTGTCGATCCACAGCCTGTTGGGCATGTTGTGGGCTGACGGGAAGCCATGGCTTCGCACTTCCAAAGCCTGCAAATTCTGATTGCGTTTCCCAAACCATCGGAGTGCGGCAGCCATCGCGGCCTTTGAATTTCGGCCAGAATTCGATGCCATAGGGGTCTTGCAGGTCTTCAAAGGCAACATCCGCTTCGCCCAATCCCAGTTCTTCCCCTTGATACAAACAGGCCGAACCGCGCAGGGCCATCATCATCATGACATACGTGCGCGCGGCATCGTCAGTCAGGTTCCAGCGGGATTGATGACGTTCCACGTCATGATTCGAAAATGCCCAGCAGGGCCAGCCGTCTGGGGCTGCTTTGGCGAGTGCCTCAAAAACCTCTACCACAAACGGGGCGGTGGCGCGGGGCCCGGTCAGGAATTCAAAGGCGTAACACATGTGCATCAAATCATCGCCTGCAGTGTACTGACCCAGTATCTCCAGACCACGCTGGGCGTCGCCAACTTCCCCCAGGCAGGTGCGCGCTTCGTATTCATCCGTTAGGGCGCGCAGGCGTTTCAGGAACGCGATGTTTTCTGGTTGGGACTTGGAATACACGTGATCCTGATGATTATACGGGTTCACAGAAGGGGCAATCGACGAATTGCGTTGATCTTTAGGGACCGGTGGGTTTGAACGCAGCCGCGCATCGTGGAAATAGAAGTTGATCGTATCCAAACGGAACCCATCCACTCCGCGATCCAGCCAGAACCGGGCCACATCCAACAATGCGTCCTGTACGGCGACATTGTGGAAGTTAAAATCTGGCTGCGAGGCCAAGAAATTGTGCAAATAATACTGTTGACGCGTACTGTCCCACTGCCAAGCAGAGCCCCCGAAAATGGACAACCAATTGTTTGGCGGCGTGCCGTCGGGCTGCGGGTCTGCCCATACGTACCAATCCGCTTTGTCATTGTCATGTGATGCGCGGCTTTCTTTGAACCACGGGTGCTGATCAGAAGAATGTGACAGAACAAGGTCGATCATCACTTTAAGACCAAGGCGGTGCGCTTCCGAAACCATCGCATCGAAATCCGCCAAAGATCCAAAGATCGGGTCAATGTCGCGATAATCGCTCACATCATAGCCGAAGTCTTTCATAGGGGATTTGAAGAACGGCGAAATCCAGATCGCGTCGACCCCCAAAGAGGCCACATAGGGCAGGCGGCCTGTGATGCCGGGCAGATCCCCGATCCCGTCGCCATTGCTGTCGGCAAAGCTGCGCGGATAGATTTGATAAACGATGCCACCGCGCCACCAGTCTTGGTGTGTTTGTGTGGCTGGCGTTTTGGTCATTTCCAGAGTTGTCATGGCTTGGTCCTATTTAACCGATCCGGCCAAAAGGCCGCGAACGAGGTATTTTTGCATTGCGAAGAAGACGCCCAAGGGCACCGCGATTGAGATAAAGGCAGCTGTTGCAAGGATCTCCCAATTGCCACCTCTGGTGCCCAGAAGTTCGACGATTTGGTTGGTCATCACAGTGGTGGTGCCAGAGCTATCGATCAGAAACACGCGTGCGACCAGCAAGTCATTCCAAGTCCACAAGAACTGGAAGATCGCAAAAGATGCGAGTGCCGGGAAACTGAGCGGCAGGATGATCTTGGTAAAGATTTGGAATTCGGTGGCGCCATCCACGCGTGCGTTTTCGATGATGTCGCGGGGCAGGCCAACCATGTAATTGCGCAGCAAATAAATGGCGAGCGGGAGCCCGAACCCAGTATGGGCAAGCCACACCCCGATGTAGCCTTTGCCGATTCCGATATTGAGGTGCAGTTTTAACAATGGGATCAGGGCCAGTTGCAGCGGCACAACAAGCAACCCGACGATAATTGCAACCAACAACGCACGGCCAGGAAACTCCATCCATGCAAGCGCATAGGCCGCAAATGCTGCGATCAGAATTGGGATAATTGTCGCCGGGATCGTGACCGTCAGTGTGTTAAAAAACGCCTTTGCCATCCCTTCAGAGTTGCTGGGGTCCAGCAACATCAAATGGTAATTGTCCAAATTCAGTTCAGGCGGGATTGCAGCCGTCAAAAACAAACGTTGGCCACGCGTGCCTTCAAAAGCTACGGTGTTTTCCATCCGGTAACTGCCATCTGCTTGGATGGTGACCGTTCCCCCTTTGCGCAGTTCAGCCGTTTCGCCGGGTTTGAAATCCCCGATTGCGCGGGATGTGGTTCCCCAAGACGACACGATGCCTTCCGCGTCCTCGCCAAAAAGTTGGCCTTGGATCACGTAGATGTCGCCTTCTTGGACTTGTGCCTCAGGAGACGCCGCGCGTGCGATGATGTTTTGCTCGGACGTGCCAAGCGCGCGCCACCAGCCTGATGTTGAAATCTGATCCGCAGTTCGGAACGACGACACAAACAGGCCCACGGTTGGCAGCAGCCACAAAATGACAAGCGCGAGCACGGATAGATTTACGATCCATGTCAAAGACGATTTGGTTCCTGCGATATTATCCATAATCCCAGCCCCTCAGCGCATTTCATTGCGCGCGTTGCGCACGTTCCAGACAAGAATTGGCAAAACGAGGATCATAATGATCATCGCCGCGGCGGACCCCGCCCCCCAATCGTTGGCCCGGAACAGTTTATCGAACATGTAATTGGCCAGAACCTGTGTCTGCCATTGCCCGTTGGTCATGGCGAACACGATGTCAAAGACCTTCAACACAGTGATTGTGATTGTGGTCCACACAACAAGGATCGTTCCCATAATCTGTGGCACTTTGATCTTGAAGAAGATCTGCCAAGGATTGGCCCCGTCCACAATGGCGGCTTCAATTGTTTCTTCTGGAATGCCGCGCAAGGCTGCGGACAGGATCACCATCGCAAACCCGGTTTGGATCCAGATCAACACCACCATCAGGAAAAAGTTGTTCCAGAAAGGCACCGTGATCCACGCCTGCGGCGCATCACCGCCAAAAAAGATGTAAATGGCATTCAACAGGCCAATCTGATCCTGGCCTTCCGGGCGCGCATCATAAACCAGTTTCCAGATCACAGCCGCGCCCACGAAGGAGATCGCCATCGGCATAAAGATCAACGACTTGGCAAGATTGCCCCAGCGAATGCGATCCGTCAGTTGCGCGGCCAGCAGACCAAACGCCGTAGACATGGCTGGAACCACCAGCAACCACAGCATGTTGTTGCGCAGCGCTTCCCAGAATTTCGCTTCGGAAAACATCTGTGTATAATTGTCGAGCCCAACCCACTGGTTTCCGCCTCCGGGAACCCGCTCGGTCAAAGACAGTCGCAGCGTCTCGATCACCGGATACATCAGATAAAGCCCCAAAGCGAACAGGGCTGGGAACAAGAACAACCAAGGGCGCACCATGTTGGCGCGGTTGATGTTGCGGCCTGCATTTTCACCCTTGGCAGGATAGATGTACGTATCAAGAATGACGTTGGAGAAGTAGAAATAGCCAACACAGCTGCCAACGCCGACCACGATTGTGACCAAACCTAGAATGGCTGGATGCATAGTCCTGTCCCCCGATTTTCATGACATCTGAGTGTGAAGAGCCACCCAAACGCGGCGGCTCTTCCAAGGTGGTCGCGGTTTACTTCAACGCGTCCCACGAAGATTGGATTTCAGTCGCAACATCTGTTGCGGACTTTCCGCCCGTATAGTCGACCATGCCGGTCCAGAACGTGCCTGCACCAACGCCGCCCGGCATCAGGTCAGATCCGTCAAAGCGGAACGTCGTGGCACCCAACAGGATCTCACCCAGACCGCGCAGCGTGTCGTCCTTGTAGGCTTCCAGATTCACACCGGAATGGGGTGTCAGGAAGCCGGTCTGCGCCATCATGATCTCGTGGCTGATGGGCAGCTTGAAGAATTCCATCAGCTCGGTTGTGGCATCAGACGCATCTGTCACAGCCATCAATGTCCCGCCACCCAAGACCGGGTTGCCCAGATCTTTGTCGGCAAAGCTTGGCAAATAGAAGAA
Organism: uncultured Paracoccaceae bacterium; assembly: GCA_938038825.1. Lineage (GTDB taxonomy): Bacteria > Pseudomonadota > Alphaproteobacteria > Rhodobacterales > Rhodobacteraceae > Aliishimia. The sequence goes on from CALHST010000437.1 coordinate 6,759, forward strand.
GTCTGTATCCACGCCGAACTCAACATCTTCTGGGAAGAAGGCTGGAACGAACGACGCCTGACGGTGCATATAACACTGCGGAGGCGACGAGAAGAGACCCTTGGGGCTGTCGCGGAAGTCTGTTGATGCAACCGCACCGGCACCGCCGGATACTTTCGCATCATCCAAAGCAAACCAACCAAATTCGTCGATGGCCGCAATCACGCGCGGATCATTGAATGGAATCTTGTTGGTTGTCCAATCGTCATAGACTTCTGGTGGCTGTGTGCGCAGCATCATGTCTTCGACCCAATCGGTCGCAGGCCAGCCCGTTGCCGCCCCTGATCCCAGACCAATGCACCAAGGCGTGTCGCCGTCGGCCACGATTTGCTCTGTCAGGGCTTTCAGATCTTCCATGGTTTCGGGCACTTCGTATCCGGCATCCTCGAAGTTTTCCGGGTTGTACCAGACCAAGGATTTGACGTTCACGTTGTAGAAAAAGCCATACATCTGCGGCGCGCCAGAGGCATCGTTATATGTGCCCAGATCAACCCAAGACTGACCCGCGGAGTAGTTGTCGCGCACCCAATCGGCCATGCCATCACCCAGTGGGGCTAGCTGACCTTTACTTGCCATTACAGCGGCCAGACCGGGCTGTGGAAAGACGGCGACATTCGGGGCAGAACCGGCTTCAGCGTCGATGACGATCTGCTGCTCAAAGCTGTCAGAGCCCGTGTAAATCACGTCAGCACCCGTTGCTTCTTCAAAATACGCCAAGGCGTTGCTGAAAAATCCGTCTTCCGGGCTGAGCCAGGGACCAAAGACAGTGACTGTCTGCCCGCTCAGATCAGGCGCGTTTTCAGCCCATGCGTTGTAGCTGTCCCAATTGAAAGGACCTTCGCCAGGGGCGAATACCAAGTGACCATCCGCAAATGCGCCGCCACTGACCAACGCCATCGCAGCGGTACAGGCCATCAAGTGTTTTTTCATGTGTTTTCCTCCCATGTGCGCTTTGCACAGTTTTCCAAAGCGCTTTGAAAATTCGCTTTGGAAAGAAGCTTTCAAATAACCAGCGATCAAAGTCAACAAAAATTGGTTGTTTGCTACAACTTTTGCGATTTCGGCGGAAAGACGTTGACGTATCAGTGTTCCGCTTTCAAGGTGCGTTGCAGAAAATTGAAAGCGCCTTGAAGCCATGAATCTCAAAAAACTCAGTGAAAAGCTGGGCTTGTCCCAAACCACGGTAAGCCGGGCGCTGAACGGGTATCCCGAGGTCAACGAAAAGACGCGCATCCGTGTGCAAGAAGCTGCCAAGCGGTTCAATTACAGTCCTAACAGCCGGGCCAAGGGGCTCGCCACGGGACGGTCCATGGTCATTGGTCATGTGATTCCCTCTGCCAAAAAGCACGAGATGGTGAATCCGATCTTTGGCGATTTTGTCGCCGGTGCGTCGGATGCCTTGGCACATTTTGGCTATGGGATGATGTTCACACGGGTGGAGGCAGACGCAGAGGAAGACGCCTACCGTAATATGATGTCCAACAGTTCTGTTGATGGTGTGATTTTGCAAGGTCCATCAGTAAACGATGCTCGGATCGCGATGCTGCAACGTATTGGCATGCCCTTTGTGGTTCACGGGCGCTCTTCCGGTGTGACCACGCCCTATTCGTGGGTGGATGTGAACAACACACGGGCGTTTAAACGCGCAACGCAATTCCTGACACAGCTTGGCCACATGCGCATCGCATTGCTGAACGGCCGCGAAGATATGGATTTTGCGGTGCGTCGGCGCGAAGGATACATCGCAGCGTTAGAGGATGCAGGTCTTTCGGTTGATGAAACTTTGATGCGCAGCGCCGAGATGACCGAAGGTTATGGGCATCAAGCGATGACCGAAATGCTGGCGGCGCCAAACCCGCCGACAGCGGTTTTGGCCGCGTCGATGATTTCGGCCATAGGTGTGCGCCGCGCGATTGAAGAGGCTGGATTGCGGATGGGGCGGGATATATCGGTGGTGACCCACGATGATGATCTAAGTTATCTTGGCAACGGGCAGGGCGCGCCGATTTTCACCGCCACCCGGTCATCCGTTCGGGAAGCAGGCGAGTTGGTGGCAGAGTTTCTGATTGATCAAATCCAGAATCCTGACAGTGGCGAGAAAACCCATCTGCTAGAGGCGGAACTTTTGGTTGGAGATTCAACAGGTCCCGCACGCAAGGGAATCTAACCTTACTTTTCGCGATTGGCGGTGCGGCGCAAGAAGCCGCCAAGACTTACTGAAATCACAAAGAAACATGCAGCCACGCTGACAATGGTGGGACCCGTCGGCGTGTCCATCACAAAGGATGCACTCAGACCGCCCAGTGCGGACACAGCCCCGATAACGGCGGCCAGACCGGCCATAAATTCAGGCGTGCGCGCAAAGGGCCGTGCAGCGGCGGCGGGGATCAGCAACAAGGCCGAAATCAATAAAACTCCGACCACTTTGATCGCGATGGCCACAATCAAGGCCAATGTCAGCGTTAAAACCAATTGTTCACGTTTGGGATCAATCCCGGCGGCACGTGCAAGATCGGGGTTCATCGTTGATGTCAGCAACGCCTGCCAGCGCCATATCAGCAACGCCACGATCAAACCGCCGCCTCCCCAGATCACCGCCAGATCTGTTCGGCTCACCGCCAAGACGTCACCAAACAGATAGGCCATCAAATCAATGCGCACGCCGGACAAAAAGGACGCCGCAAGTAGTCCAATGGCCAGCGCAGAATGCGCCATGACGCCCAACAGTGTATCTGTTGCGAAACTGCGTCCGCTTAACGTGGCAACGATCATGGCCATGATCAATGACACAGCCAATGCGCCCCAAAACACGGGTAAACCAAATGCAAGCGCAAGAGCCACACCCAAGATCGCGGCATGTGCTGTTGCATCACCAAAGTAAGCCATGCGCCGCCATACAACAAAGCAGCCCAAAGGGGCTGCGGCCAAAGCAACACCGACGCTTGCGAACGCCGCACGCACAAGAAAGTCGTCAAACATCGTTAATGCGCGTCCTCGTGGTGATGATGGTGGTGATCATGTTCATGCCTGTACAAGGCCAGCGCCCCTTGTGTTCCACTGCCAAACAGCGCGCGATATTCCGGGGCGGACGCAACGTGCTCGGGGGCGCCGCTGCAACAGACATGCCCGTTCAGACAAATCACGCGATCAGATGCGGCCATTACAACGTGCAATTCATGGCTGACCATCAGCACACTGCATCCAATATCGGAACGTACATTTGCAATGCGCTCGTAAAAGGCGGCAGATCCGGGCTGGTCCAACCCTTGGGTTGCTTCATCCAAAATCAACAACTGAGGACGGTTCAACAACGCGCGGGCGAGCAAAACCCGCTGGAATTGCCCACCTGACAGATCCACCATTTGCCGGGCTTCTAAGGCCTCGGCACCTGCTTGTTCCAAGGCGGCACGCAACAGGGCAGGGGCCACTTTACGTGGCAGACCCAGAAAGCGTCCGACCGTCATTGGCAAGGTAGGATCAATGGCAAGCTTTTGCGGAACATACCCAAGGCGTAAGTTCGGCGCGTGTGTCACGATGCCGGTTTGTCCTTCGACTGCCCCCAAGATTGCGCGCAACAAAGTCGATTTCCCAGACCCGTTTGGGCCCACAATTGTCACGATCTCACCCGGTTCCAACGTTAACGACACATTGGTAAGAACTTTATTGCCGCCCAAAGTCACACTCAGGTTTTCTACCGAAACAAGGCTCATGCTGGGGCATCCAGACATTTTGGGCATAGACCAACAGCTTCGACCACGGTTGTTTCGACTTGAAAGCGTGCGGCTTTGGCTGTGGTGCTTAGATTTGCGCGCGACGGTTCCGAGGGGGCTTCGGCGACGGCTTTGCACATTCGGCAAATCAAGAACGCAGGCGCGTGGTCTTCGCCGGGATGCGCACAGGCGATGAAGGCGTTTAATCGCTCTACCTTATGTGCAAACCCATGCGCCACAAGAAAATCCAGTGCGCGATAAGCGACAGGCGGCTGCGCTGTTTGGCCTTCGGCGCGCAGGACATCAAGAATTTCATAAGCACCAAGGGCGCGGTGCTCTGCCAACAGGATTTCAAGCACACGCCGACGCTGCGGGGTCAGCTTTAATCCCTTGGCATGACACACATCTTCCGCCGCTCGAACACAGTCTGCAATACAGCTGCGGTGGTCATGCTTTTCGAATCCAATAGCGTCCATCCTGCATGCCCCAAGAAAATTTCGATACGGGCTTGTTATGGTATATCATTGCGATTATCAAGTCGTCCCAATGTTACTCTATAACAAAAGTGAGTCTGCTTGTGGTCACGAAACTTCTTTGCACTTTGTCTGTCGCCTTTGTCGCCAATTGGAGTGTCGCTGCACGGGCGGATGCGCCCAAAGTTGTGACGGATATTGCACCGATCCACAGCCTTGTGGCGCAAGTCATGCAAGGCGTTGGTGAACCCCAAGCCCTTTTGCCCCGCAATGCGTCGCCACATGGATATGCGATGCGCCCATCCGAGACGCGCGCGCTTCAATCGGCGGATCTTGTGGTTTGGGTCGGGCCCGTTTTGACACCCTGGCTCGACAGGGCGCGGGACACTGTGGCTGATGGCGCTGTGAACTTTGTTCTTTTAGATGTGCCTGGCATTACAGTCTTGCCAGGGCGTGAATTGGCCGTATTCGCTGACGAGCATGACGAGCATGACGAGCATGACGAGCATGACGAGCATGACGAGCATGACGAGCATGACGAGCATGACGAGCATGACGAGCATGACGAGCATGACGAGCACGACGAGCATGCGGAACACGATAACCATGACGAACACGGTCATGATGCGCATGATCATGGTGCAGATGGACAGGATCCGCATGCTTGGCTGGATCCGTCAAATGCGCGGGTTTGGGTCGCTGCAATTGCAGGTGAACTTGCCAAGCTGGATCCTGAAAACGCAGCCGTCTATGCCGCAAACGCGTCTCAAACCGATGCCCGTCTTGCGCAACTTCAAACCGACCTTGATACGCAATTGACGCCAGTTCGTGCTGTCCCGTTCCTTGTGTATCATGACGCCTATCAATATTTTGAATCCCGGTTTTCGCTGGCTGCGTTGGGGGCGATTTCGACCTCGGATGCAAGCCGTCCAAGTCCAGCGCGTCTGTCCGAACTGCGCGCCGCATTGAAAGCCGAAGCCGTAAGATGCGTTTTTTCAGAACCGCAATTTTCAAATGCGCTCATCACAGCGCTGCAGGATGGTGCGGATCTTGAAAGTGCGACGTTGGACCCTTTGGGCAGTCATTTAGAACCGGGACCAGAGTTTTATGCCGGATTGATGCGATCCTTAGCGGCAGAGGTCTTTGACTGTCTCAATTGACAGCGCCCCATCCCTGGCCCAAGTCTGGGCGTGTGATACGGACCATCCCATTTGGGACAGACTGTATTTACACGCGGCAACATCAAAGGGGCTAACATGAATTGGGACGATTTCGCGGGTTGGTCTGCACGGATTGGTGCATGGGGTGCAGACTACCACAAAAGCTTGCGGGATCGCCCGGTGCGGGCGCAAACAAAACCCGGAGATATCGCAGCCCAATTGCCCCTCTCGCCGCCCGAAGCGCCAGAGCAGATGGACGCGATTTTTGGCGATATAGATGCGATCATCATGCCGGGCATGACCCATTGGCAGCATCCTCGGTTTTTTGCGTATTTCAATTCCAACGCAGCCCCGCCATCCATGTTGGCGGATCAGGTCGCCAGCATTTTGGCCGCGCAATGTATGTTGTGGCAAACGTCGCCTGCCGCGACTGAACTTGAAACCCGGGTGCTGGATTGGTTGCGCCAAGGGCTTGGATTGGCGGACGGGTTCGCAGGAGTGATCCAAGACAGCGCGTCCTCTGCGACTTTGGCTGCTGTGTTGACCATGCGCGAACGCGCTTTGAACTTCACAGGCAATCAAAAAGGTTTGGCCAACGGACCGGTCCTACGGATCTATTGCTCGGCCGAAGTGCACAGTTCAATCGACAAAGCGATCTGGGTGTCTGGGATCGGACAAGACAATTTGGTCAAGATCCCGATCCGGGCAGGGGACCCATTGCGTGGGATTGATGTCGAAGCGCTAAGAACCGCCATCAAGGCGGACATCGCAGCGGGGTACACGCCTGCCGGAATCATTCCGTGCGTTGGAGGGACGGGCACAGGTGCGACAGATCCAATCGCAGATGTGATGGACGTGGCTGAGGCATATGACCTTTACACTCATGTAGACGCGGCGTGGGCCGGATCCGCCATGTTGTGCCCAGAGTTTCGCGACTTGTGGGCCGGAATTGACCGGGCGCATTCCATTGTGATGAACCCGCACAAGTGGCTGGGCACAAACTTTGACCTGTGCGCCCATTTTGTACGAACGCCAGCCGATTTAGTACAAACTCTGTCGATACAGCCTGAATACCTGAAGACACACGGCGCGGACGGGATCATTAACTATTCCGAATGGTCTGTCCCGCTGGGGCGGCGTTTCCGTGCGCTGAAGCTTTGGTTCCTGATCCGCGCCTATGGGTTGGACGGCTTGCGCACACGTCTGCGCAATCACGTGGATTGGGTGCAGGGCCTGTGCGCACAGTTGCGTGTTTTGCCGGATGTGGAAATTGTGTCCGAACCCATCCTTGCGTTGTTTACGTTTCGCGTTGGCACAGATGATGGCTTTAATCTGCGTTTGGTGAACACCATTAACGATGATGGCAGGATCTATATCACCCAAACCAAGGTGGATGGGAAATTGGCGATCCGTTTTACGGGCTGTCAGTTTGACGCCACAAAAGAGGACGTGGATATGGCTTATGAAGTGATCACAGACATCATCACGCAGCTTCGCGACGACGCTTAATCTGGCCCTAGAAACAGGATTTCAGCGATGGCACACACAGGCGCATTGTCAGGTTTAAAGGTTGTCGAATTTACCGGACTTGGTCCCGCACCATTGGCTGGGCAACTTTTGGCGGATCACGGGGCGTCGGTCACAACAATTGATCGCAAACCCTTGCCTACCGATCCGACAGAGATAAACCGCCGTGGCAAACGCTCGGTCTGTTTGGATCTGAAATCTGATCTGGGGCACGAGGCCGCTTTGCGATTGATTGCGGCCAGTGATGTTGTGATCGAAGGTTTTCGCCCCGGTGTGATGGAACGCTTGGGGTTGGGGCCGGATGATTGCCCGGACACCATAATCTACGCACGTATGACAGGATGGGGGCAAACCGGGCCTTTGGCGCAGACGGCGGGCCATGATTTGAACTATCTCGCCTTAACAGGCGCGCTGCATATGATGGGGCGCGACAATGAGCCACCCATGCCCCCGTTGAACCTTGTCGCGGATTTTGGCGGCGGAACAATGTTTCTGCTGTTTGGGATCATGGCGGCCCTGTTTGAACGGCAGAAGTCGGGAAAAGGGCAAGTGATTGACGCGGCGATGTGCGAAGGCGTGCCCGCGATGATGGGCCTGTTGCACCAATGGCAGGCCAAAGGCACTTGGCGTGATACGCGCGAGGCGAATTTGCTGGATGGTGGCGCACCGTTTTATCGCTGTTATGCGTGCTCAGACGGTGGGTTTATCTCTGTCGGTTGTCTGGAACCGCAATTCTTTGCGGAATTCATTCGGCTGAGTGGCCGCGACCAAGCTGAGTGTGCCACACAGAATGATCGTTCAACATGGCCTGAAATGCGTGCACAATATGCGCAGATGTTTGCGCAGAAAACACGGGACGAATGGGCATCAATTTTTGAAGGATCCGACGCCTGCGTGGCACCCGTTTTAACGCCGACAGAAGCGTCCGAGCATCCGCATAATCAGGCGAGGGGAACGTTCCTGGCCCCAGATGGGGTTATGCAAGCAGCTCCCGCGCCAGTCTTGTCGCGCACGTCTGCCCCAAACGTCAAAGCCCCAACGCCACCCGGCGCGGATAGCGCCGAGATCCTGAAAGCGTTGGGATTTTCGTCAGATCAGATTGAAAAGATGTTGATCACCCCTTGATCAGACCCATGCTTTCAAGCTTCAGCAAGATCTGATGGGCACAGTTGTCGACATCGACGTTTTCGGTTTCGACGCGCAGTTCGGGGTTTTCGGGAACATCATAGGGGTCTGAAATCCCTGTGAATTCTTTGATTTTCCCTTCCCGTGCCAGTTTGTACAGACCTTTGCGGTCGCGGCGTTCACATTCTTCGATTGCCGTGGCGACGTGAATTTCAAGAAAGGCACCGAACTGTTCGATGTCTTCACGCACGGCGCGGCGGGTGGTGGCATAAGGCGCAATTGGCGCACAGATCGCGATACCACCGTTCTTGGTGATCTCAGAGGCCACATAACCAATCCGGCGAATGTTTAAATCGCGATGCTCTTTGGAAAAGCCCAACTCAGAGCTAAGATTTTTGCGCACGATATCGCCATCCAGCAGGGTTACCGGACGCCCGCCCATTTCCATCAACTTCACCATCAACGCATTCGCGATGGTGGATTTGCCGGAGCCAGAAAAGCCTGTGAAAAAGACTGTAAAACCCTGTTTTGCACGTGGCGGTCTGGTTCTGCGCAGCTCGGCGACCACTTCGGGAAAAGAAAACCACTCGGGGATTTCAAGGCCTTCGGACAAACGGCGGCGCAATTCGGTCCCGGAAATGTTCAGGATCGTGACATTGTCTTTGTCGTCGATTTCATCTGCGGGTTCGTATTGGGCACGGTCTTGCACATAGACCATGTGCTTAAAGTCGACCATTTCGATGCCCATTTCCTCTTGGTGCTCGCGAAACAGATCCTGTGCGTCATAGGGGCCGTAGAAGTCCTGTCCGGCAGAATTCTTGCCGGGACCAGCATGGTCACGGCCCACGATAAAGTGGGTGCAGCCGTGGTTCTTGCGGATCAGACCGTGCCAAACAGCCTCGCGCGGGCCGGCCATGCGCATCGCCAGATTCAGCAAAGACATGGTTGTTGTGGCGGACGGGTATTTGTCCAACACAGCTTCATAGCAGCGCACACGGGTGAAGTGATCCACGTCGCCGGGCTTTGTGAGACCAACAACCGGATGGATAATCAAGTTGGCTTGCGCTTCTTTGGCTGCGCGGAACGTCAGTTCTTGGTGGGCGCGGTGCAGCGGGTTACGGGTTTGGAACGCCACGATACGGCGCCAGCCCAATTTGCGGAAATAGGCGCGCAACTCATTTGGTGTGTCGCGGCTGCCGCGAAAATCATAGTGCACGGGTTGCTGAATACCTGTAATCGGGCCGCCCAAGTAAACAGCGCCAGCAGTGTTATGCAGATAGTTGACAGCAGGGTGCGCGTCGTCGTCCGCACCAAACACCTTTTCCGCCTCTTTGCTTTTGTCGGGCGTCCACCGATCGGTCACAGTCAATGTCGCCAGGATGACACCTTCTTGGTCACGCAGGGCAATGTCCTGGCCAAGTTCAAGCGTTTGCGCAAACTCTTGGGACACGTCCAGCGTGATTGGCATGGGCCAAAGTGATCCATCTGCCAGCCGCATCGTGTCAACGACGCTGTCGTAATCGGCTTCGCTCAAAAAACCTTTGAGAGGGTTAAACCCCCCATTCATCAACAGCTCTAGATCGCAAATCTGGCGTGGGGTCAGATCAAGGCTGACCAGATCCGCAGCTTCAACCTTCAGCTTCTGAGCGCTGTCGTAAGAGACAAACAACTCGGGAATGGGCGCCAGATTGCTTAGCATCATTGTCAAAGGTCTTTCGTAATTGTCTTCGAAGAATTTCGGTTCTTGTTGGGGTCGGCGATGGCGTAAACACTGCGTGCAGTAAATGTCTAGCAGAAGTCGGAAGTTTCACCACACTACGGATAAACGTCGCAAGAAACTGGAGCATTCGAGTCACGCAAATTTCCGTTCGTGCAATTAATGGAACGGGTGATCCCAAACGACGGCATAATTGGGGATCAACCTGTTAAGAGGCCTTGACGCCTCAACCCATGTGCCATGGGTTTTGACACAAGGTCGACATGTGCGAGCTAGGCCGATTTGGACGTATCAGATGGTGCTTCAAACAAGTCGTGCAAAGCCGAAAGTTTTGGAACTGGCAGTGCGGGCAAAGGTGCCGCAACGCCGCGCAACTCTAAAGTCGCGAAGTCTAATGCATCAGTCGAAACGCCCGCCGCGTCCAACAGCGGCTTGGAAAAGAGTCCTTCGACCCCCAAAGCCTTCGTTTCGGATTCCAATCGGCTGGCTGTGTTCACAGTGTCCCCGATCAGGGTACGCGGTGCTTGGCCCTGAGCGCCAATTTCGCCCAACACTAGGGTGCCTAGATGTAAACCCAATCCGATCTTGACGGCTTCGCTACCTTCGATTTCGAGGCGCTGGTTGAAATGTTCCAGAGCAAGCCCAATGTCCTTGGCTGCTTTCAGTCCCGCCCGTGCCGAACTGTGCGCATCTTTGGTTTCAAAAACCGCCAATAAACCGTCGCCCAGATATTTGTCGACGGTCCCACCTGCGTTGTTGATTGCCGGGACAATGGCATCAAAGAAACGGTTCAGCAGAAACACCACGTCATATGGCAGTTGCCCCGTCGTGCGCGCTGTAAATCCGCGCATGTCTAAAAATAGAATTGCGAACTGGGCTTCTTTGCCTTGAACGGCATGGTCCCGTTTCGTACGCCCATCGGGTTGGAACATGCGGTAAACCGTCGTTGCTTCTGTTGGGCGCATTTGACAAGCCAGCCGGGCAGTCGGTGGGGCGCCAACCGACCTTAACGCGGCTATTTCCGCGTCTAAGGGGGGTGTCAGAAATTCGCCCCCGCTTTCAACAATCACGCGGCAGGTCGTACAGCGGCCTTTGCCCCCGCATAATGATGTGTGAGGAACCCCTGCCTCGCGGCTGATATCCAGCAACGTTGGTCCCGGAGCACAAGAAATCGTTGGGCCATCGACATAGGTGATTTTCAATCGCCGTTTCGGACGCGTAATCTGGCGAAAACAATACAGCGCCACGACAACACCCAACAGGGCGATGACCAAATACATCAACCACGTTGATTGAATGATCAAAACGTCAAATTCGGGCGGCCCTGGCCAGTTTGTATCGTCCAGAAAATCAAGTTGAGTGTCTTCCGGACCGTTCAATTGAGCATGCGCATATCGCCCTGCGGTGGCGAAACCTGACAATGCAAAGGCTGGGATCAAAACGGCAATTGCCAAAAGTGTTGCGATATTATTGCGCCAAACGTCGGTCAGGCGAAGCCACATGTGCAGGCCAATGCATCCGTGAATCCATGTCACAAGCAGCAAGAATGCTTGCTGCCATCCATCACCTGTTTTCCAAATAAGACCCGCAAGATAGGCAACTGTATCATTGGTTTCAAATTGTGCTGCGCTGCCACGGGTGAACACAATATGCGTCGCCAGCATTAGGGGAATAAGTATCCCGAACCCAACTTGCGTGACATCAACAAGGCTTAGCCGAAGCCGCATCTTGTAAGCCACTTTGCCAAGGGCGAGCCCCGCATGCACCAAAAGAGCGCCATACAGCAAGATCGTGCCGGGCCAGCTGCGAATGACCCATTTGCGTGCCAGTTGAAAACTGTCCGCGATTTCGGGCGAAACGATAAACAGACCAATATTGAAAAAGTGCAAAAGGACATAAATGAACAGGATCAAACCTGTTATTATCCTTAACTGCGTTGTCCGTGACCCTCGCCAAAGCGCGTTCATTTCAACCCTCGACTTTCACAACCAAGGTGATGGGCAGAATAGGGTCAGGTCAAGGGCGCAATCTGCCAGACGTCAAGCAAACACCCGCCAAGCCACGCCAAACGCGCGCAAACGCGTTGGTATCATGTCACGCCTTGGCGGCTCTTTCATCGCAATGGATTTATTCAGCAGCCAAAGCTGCATCGTCTTCCTGTTCCGCCAACCAACGCTCTGCTTCCAAAGCCGCCATGCACCCCATGCCAGCCGAGGTAACAGCCTGACGGTATTTATGGTCCGTTAAATCGCCAGCTGCAAAAATTCCTGGGATGGATGTTTCTGTGCTGTCTGGTTTGGTGACCACATAGCCGCCCATATGGGTTTCCAGAACGTCTTTGACCAATTCATTGGCGGGTGCATGCCCAATGGCGATGAACACACCTTTGCAGGGGATTTCAGTGATCTCGCCTGTTTTTGTATGTTTGACTTTCACGCCTTCTACGCCCAGCGGGTCTTCGCCGCCAATGACTTCATCCACTTCGTGGAACCACAAAGGTTCAATCTTGGGGTTCTTGAAAAGGCGATCTTGCAAGATTTTTTCTGAACGCAATTCGTCGCGCCTGTGGATCAGCGTGACCTTGGAGGCGAAATTGGTCAGGAACAGGGCTTCTTCGACAGCCGTGTTGCCGCCACCCACGACCACAATCTCCTGACCCCGGTAAAAAAAGCCATCACATGTGGCGCACGCGGAAACACCAAAGCCTTTAAATTTTTCTTCTGATGGCAATCCAAGCCACTTGGCACGAGCCCCGGTTGCAAGAATGACGGCGTCGGCCACATATTCTGTGCCGCTGTCTGATTGGCAAACAAAAGGACGGTTTTCAAAATCGATGCTGGAAATGATGTCGCTGACGACCTCGCAGCCCATCGCTTTGGCATGCGTTTCCATACGCACCATCAAATCCGGGCCTTGTACTTCGGAATCACCGGGCCAGTTTTCGACTTCTGTTGTTGTTGTGAGCTGCCCGCCGGGTTCGATCCCTTGCACCAAGATGGGTTCCACCATCGCGCGCGCGGCATAAACGCCTGCTGTATAGCCCGCTGGGCCTGACCCTATGATAAGCACTTTGGTGCGCCGTTGTTCCGCCATCTGATCCCCCACGCGTCAACTTGTATAGGTCGGTGATATAGCGTTCCTTTAAGGCGGCTTAAACCCATACATTGTCGTGATTTCGCGGGGCTGGGTCATTTCATTATGTATATCTGCGAAAGAAAATTGCCGCCAATTGAAATATTGTTGCGCATGGCTCTGCCCTGCTATAAGAATCGTAATTCAACAGGAGGTGTGCATGGCTGGGATAGGGCTTGACCCAATTGACCGGAAAATTCTTGCTGAATTGCAGGCTGATGGTCGTATGACAAATGTCGAATTGGCAAAGCGGGTCGGTATTTCTGCGCCTCCATGCTTGCGCCGTGTACGTACATTGGAAGAACAGGGCTATATCAAAGGCTATCATGCGGACGTAGATGCACGGGCCCTTGGATTTGAAGTCCAGGTGTTTGCGATGGTGGGTTTGGCCAGTCAGGCCAAAGCGGATCTGACGGCTTTTGAAGATCAATGCCGCGCATGGCCACTTGTTCGCGAATGTCACATGCTGAATGGAGAGGTCGACTTTCTGTTGAAATGTACAGCCCCTGACCTGTCCAGCTTTCAAACCTTTTTGACCGATGCGCTTTTGACGACCCCGAATGTCGAAAGTGTTAAAACGTCGCTCGTTATTAAAGAAGCAAAGGACACGCCCGGCGTGCCCTTTGATGTTTTGGAAGAACGGTTGGAAATTTCTGCCTAACCAGAAGGCTAGACAAGTTCCAGATGTCTGTTCGCCGGTTCTTCCGGTGCGCGCGGGTGGGCCAAAGGCCCAAACTCGCTGGCATGCGAGATATGTGGGAACATACGCAAAAACAGATCACGCATGCTGTGTGACACCATGCGCAGGCTTTGACTGCCCGGGTGGAACGTTTCGCATTCCAAATCGTTTGCGCGAATGGCAGCATGGCGATCCAAAACGATGTGAAACAGGGTCACGGCGGTTGGGGGCGTTACTTCGATCACATTCACACCATCCACAAATTCTTGAACGGGGGACAACATCACTTGTGCGCCCCCTTCGGCCCTTAAATGAGCAGGTGTTTGCAAAATTCGGGCACCCGGGCCCAGCGTCAAAAACCGATCTGGACGGGCTTGTCCAAACACGTCGGACATGATGCGTACCAATGGGGTGCGTTCACGCTTTGGCTGTGCAAGACGAAATTCAGCACACCCAATCCACATCACTGTGGCTGGTTGACCTGAAGTTGTCCAAAGACGGTCGCCAGGTTGAGCATCTTCAATCGCCAATTCGCCTGTTTCCGTTTGCAGGATAGTCCCGCGTGCAAATGCCGAGAACGCATTTTCGAATAAAGGCAACGTTGGAACGGTCATTTGTTCGATAAACCGGCTTCCATCTTTACGGAGAGCCGCAATTTCCACCAGGCGTGTGCCAAATTGCACAACGCCTGTCTGGTCCTTGGAGGAGAGAGAGCGGGTCTGAGAGACGACCCTGGAGGGAACCGCTGTCGAAGCAGCGCGGTAGGACAAAACCAAATGAGCACCTATTACTTGGTATCTCAACCGTCTCGGCCCCACCGACGACGACAGAAGGAAAAAACGTTTCTGTTGAGACTAGTAATCGCCACAAACAAAGCCATCCGTCAAACTTTGAGCAACATTGATGCCGAAAGTCAGGACAATCCTTTCGCCATCCGCGAAACTGTTTCTAAACAATTAGCAGATCACGCCACATTCTGATTCTGTGAACGCAAAAAAAAAGCCCCGATGATTGAATCACCGGGGCATAGTCGAGGGAGGTTACTTGTCGTCTATGCGCGTTTGAGAGAGACCGCTTTGGAGGAGCGTTTGATGATGAAGTCGTCGCGACGCGCGCCGCGAGACCATGGAAGTTCGACCGAGGTTGATTTTGCAGTTTTGACAACTGATGCGATGAATTTTGATTTGCCTGTCATTCTCGTCTGCCTCGGTTCTGCTCGTGTTGTTTCGTTGTTGAGGACAATCTGACGGTTTAATCGGGCGTCTTTGAGGCAATTAGGATTTTTTGCGCATTTTTTTGGGAAAATTTGCAGGCGGACTGTGCCGAATTTCGAGACAATGGAAAAAATGTTAAAAAACAGCCGATTACTGGGTTTCAAGAAACAGTCAGTGAAATTGCAAATGATTGTTTCTTTTGAATTGAGGCGCTGACATGGCGGGGCTTTGCCCCGTTTGCGCCGCAATCAAATCGTTATAGTTGAAATCAACCGGCCGTAATCCGCTTCTTTTCTATGAACAGAACGTCGATAGCTGAAAAAACGCTCTTCGTCTGAATATGTGCAATGTCGTGTCCACTCTGCATGGCCCACGCCCGTCTCGCGCAAGCGGGCAAGCCCATAACCGGGCAGATCAAAATGCGCTTTGGTGCCATCGCCACCCGCAAAGAAGCGCGCGTTGTTTGGATCATCCATCAAAAAGCTGTCCAGAAACTCTGGCCCAACTTCATAGGCCCGTTGGCTTATGGACGGCCCGATAACAGCGCAGATATTGCTGCGTTCAGCCCCCAAGGCCTCCATCGCATCAACAGTCGCGGCCAACACGCCATCGACAGCACCGCGCCACCCAGCATGGGCCGCACCAATAATTTTTGCGTCAGCATCTGCAAATAAAACGGGCTGGCAGTCTGCCGTTAGCACCGACAGCACCACACCGGGCGTGTTGGTTACAAGCCCGTCCGCTTTGGGCCGTTCGGTTGATACGCCTGTGATGGTCACCACATCTGCGGAATGCACCTGATGCACGCCCATCAGGGTTTCATAGCCTGCGCCCATCGCAGTTGCAGCGCGTGTTCGATTGATTTGCACAATCTCGGCTTGGTCGCTGCTGCCGGTTCCACAGTTCAGGCCTGCAAAAATCCCAGAGGATGCGCCGCCCTTGCGCGTGAAGAAGCCGTGCCGAAAAGGGGCGAGGCAGTCAGCGGTCAGGATTTCAAGGGTCATGGATCAAGTCCCGGAGGCGGCATGTGTGAGTCGGGGTAGATCCCAATCACTTTGAACAGGTTTCCCATTTCAGAGGGGTGGGTCAACCTGCGATGTGCGTTGATATGCGCGGTCAAGGCGTCACCGGTTAAATGTTTTGCCAAAGCCTGTGCGCGATGGGTGATGCCAAGACGTTCCAGAAAAACGCCCTGCGGCGTCAGTTTTGTATGTTTTGCGGGGGATACTGCGTTTGCAATAGCCTCAAAATCGACATGGGCTGTCAAATCGGCGTCACCGGGATCTGTCAGGGGATGAACAGATTTGTGATCTTTCAGGGCCTGCAAAGTATCCCCAAGAGAGCGCCAATCGCCATAGTCGATCAGCAAGGCCGCGCCACCATGTTGCGCGATATGTGCGGAAATCTGCTGTGTGACTTGTATCGCGCTTGCACAATGCTCGACGATATCGCCGTCCTTTGTGTCTTCCAGTCGGTCTTGTAAGCTGGGCTGCTTTTGTTGTTGCCCCAATCCGAAACACAATCGGTCGTCCTCGGCTCCTATCCGAATTTCTTGCCATCCGGGTCCGGCGCGTTGGAACTGGCGGATTGGAAGGGCGTCAAGAAATTCGTTGGCAATTAAGAACAGGGGTTGAGCGGGTAAATCCGTGATCGCATTAACCCACGTGATCTGCACATCTGACAACGTATCGCGTTGGACATCGCGCAAGGTGGCGGAGGCTTCCAGGAAGACAACGTCTGGTTTGAAACCCGGAACGTTTGATGCCGCGCGCAGGGCGTCTTTCATCAATGTTCCACGTCCGGGGCCAAGTTCAGCCAGAGTGAACGTTTTCGGAGCCCCTTGGTCTTGCCAGCATTGTGCCAAGGACAAGCCAATGAGTTCGCCAAACATCTGGCTGATTTCCGGGGCGGTGATGAAATCACCCGTTTGGCCAAACGGATCGCGTGTTGCGTAGTAGCCAAGTTTCGGATGCAGCAACGCATCGGTCATATAGTCAGCAATGCTGATAGGGCCTTCAAGCGCGATGCGCTTTAACAGAAGTTCTGTAAGGCTCATGCCGAACGGCGGCTGCGCGTAATCAGCCAAACGCCGACGACGATCATAGGCAGGGACAGGATCTGCCCCATGGTCAAACCGTACCCGCCCATATGCCACGCCAGCCCCAGCGGGTTGCCTGCTGAGACGAATTGCGCGTCTGGTTGGCGGAAGAATTCGACCACAAAGCGGCTTAGGCCATATCCAATGAAAAATGTTCCGCTGATCAGGCCGGGGCGTTTGAAGCCCAACCGCACCCAAACAAGGACCAGCAGTAAGACCCCCAACAACAGGCCTTCTAACCCGGCCTCGTAAAGTTGCGACGGGTGGCGCGCGCAAAACCCGGGCTCAAATCCTGTGCAGCTTTGAGCCGCTTCTCCCGGAAAGACAACGCCCCATGGTGCAAGGGTCGGACGGCCCCAAAGCTCGGCATTGATGAAGTTGGCGATACGACCCAACAGCAGGCCGGGCGGGATACCAAGGGCAATGGCGTCAGCTGCGGGCAGGCGCGGGATCTTTTCGGCACCCGTATACAGCCAAGCCGCCACAATCACGCCGATCATACCGCCATGAAAGGCCATGCCGCCTTGCCAGACCATGGGAATTTCCAGCGGGTTTTGCAGGTAATAGGCGGGTTGGTAAAAGAAAACGTATCCCAAACGGCCACCGACGATCACGCCAATAATGATCCAAGTCAGCAGGTCTTCGATCTGTTTGGGTGTCATGGCCGGGGTGTCATTGGCCCAAATGCGTGGCGCATTCACTGCCATAACCACAAATCGCCAGCCTATCAGGATGCCGACGATATACGCCAAAGCATACCATCGCAGGGCAAATTCCATGCCGAAAAGCGAGATCGAAAAGATCTCGGGTGAGATGTTCGGGAAAGGGAGACCGCTTTGCATGGGTCCGGTGATGAAACGGGGGTGCGGCGAAGTCAACCTTGCACGGATCGCGTGGCTACCCCATATGTCTGTCAGGCAACGAGGAAACCTGACTATGCAGACCCGATCAAAGATTTTTGATGACATTTCGCAATTGATGACCAACGCAATGGGCGTGGCACAAGGGGCGCGGGACGAAGCAGAGACAGCGGCAAAGTCGCTTGTCGATCGCTGGTTGGCGGATCGGGACTTTGTAACACGCGAAGAATTTGATGCGGTGCGTGCGATGGCGCAAAAGGCCCGTGAAGAGAACGAAGCGTTGAAGGCGCGGTTGGATGCGCTGGACGCGTCCAAGTAAGAGTTAGAAAACAGCGCGGCCCGTTGGGCCGCACGACATATTTAGGGGGGCTTTGCCCCCGCTGCGCTGGTGCGCATCTCCCCCGGATATTTTTGGCAAAAAGAAGTTACGCGTCTGCTGTGTTGAGGATGAGGGCATCGCAGGACGGAACTGTGTGCGTCTGCCATGTTTGTGGGAATGTCGCGTAGTTGATGATGATACGTTGATTGTTAGTGGCGCGCAGTCTTAGCCCATCCGGTAGGGGGTTTGTTGTATCCAAGATGACATCCCACAGCGCGGTGTCTGGCCAGCCTGCAAGATAGGACAGAGAGTCTGTGCCGATGAGAATTGGGGTTTCGTCGTCGGCTGTGATCCGAACTGCGTCCGTGGTTTCAACATGTTCGCGCCAGTGTTTGATCGCGCCCCCTTGGGGGGATCGGATCGCGACCTCGGGCGGTAGGCTTTCGACATGTGTGACTGTGACGTCAAGGCCCGGTAGAGCAGGGCCCATTGGCAGGCGTGTTGCGTGATGTTGTGTTGAGAGATTGGCGCGCGGACCTATGATGACTTTGGCGTCGGCGACATTAAGTGCCTCTGCGAGATCTTGCGGGATGACACCAAGACCGGGTGCCAGAATGGTCTTGTACCCCGTGAAGTCGCGGGTTGTTGGTGGCAGGATGTCGATGTTGTGGCCTGCGCGGCGCAAGGCGCGGTAGGCATCAAAGACAAGGCGGAAATAGTCAAAATCCCGCCCTTGTGGCAGCACTTTCCACATCCAATCAGATTGGTAATCAAAGATCAGGGCTGCATCTTTTTGCGCGGGTTGATCTGGGGATATCTGCGTCAATGCGTCAGCTGCGCGGGCTGCTTCGGCCAGTCCCGGAGCGGGGTGATCATCTGCGCGCAACAATCCTGCATGCAGTTGTTCTTGGGCAAAGGGAGCTTGGCGCCACCGGAAATAACTGACGACCTCGGCTCCATGCGCTGCGGCCTCGATGGCCCAAAGGCGCACCATACCCGGCAGGGGGGCCGGGTTCCACGGGGCCCAGTTCACCGGGCCGGGTTGTTGTTCCATGACCCACCAGCGTCCCTTTCCGACGCTGCGATACAAGTCGTGGTGGAAGGCTTGGAAATCAGGATCGCCTTGTTGCAAAAAGGCGGCCTTGTGCTCTGGGGTTGCCTCGAGGCGGTCTGACAGAAAGCCGATTGGGTAGCTGTCCCAGCTTGCGATATCCAGATCCTCGCCCATGGCAAAATGATCAAATTCCATCACGCGGCCCATGTAATTGTGGATCAGCGGAGCGTCTGTTACAGCCCGAAGCGCGCGGACCTGTGCGGCGTTCCATTGGATGGCCATGTCAGATGCAAACCGGCGAAAGTCGAGTTCGTGTGCGGGGCTGGCTTGCGTTACGGTCAGGTTTGGCAGGTCGATATCGTCGAAAGAGGCGTATTCCATTGACCAGAATACAGTGCCCCATGCCTGGTTCAATGCGTTGGGAGATTGGTATTTTGCGCCAAGCCAATTGCGAAAGGCGGTTCGAGCGGCGTCAGAATAACTGAGAATGGTATCATGGCAGCCATATTCATTGTCTATTTGCCACGCCGCAATACGGGGGTCACGTCCGTATCGTTTGCCCAAATGGCGGCACATCTCGGCAGCGGCATCGCGGTACCCATCATGTGCATGACAATAATGTCGGCGAGATCCGAATTTTCTTTCGCGCCCCTGGGCATCCACGGCCAGC
>CALHST010000438.1 GCA_938038825.1 uncultured Paracoccaceae bacterium
GGCCACGAACTGCGCTTTTCAGCGTCAGCAGAGTCAGGCCTGGACCTTTACAGTTCCATCCGCAATCCAACCATCCAGCACCGCCAAAGCCGCATCCGAAAAGGCTTGATCATTGATGTGGCAGTCTAACATCGTCAGCAATGCAGGAGGTTTGATGGCTTTGCTCATCTCATCGACCATCGCGGCCAACCCTTCAGGATCATAGGCAGGTTCGCCTTCGCGGTCCCATTCCTCGACACCGTGTGTTGGCATCAAAACATGGACCGGACCGGTCGCACGTGACAGGCGCGCGGCAACATCTTGCACCAACGCGCGCCGCTCCTCGGGGGATAAGCCCGAGGATTTGATCAGTCGGTTATGTTCATGGAACGGACGGTCGGCATAGGCCTCGGGGATATCTTGCCAGCCTGCGAAATCTATGAGATCCGCGCAGCCAGGGGACACGATCTGCGGGATGCCCTTGGCCCCCGCATTGGTCAACCGATCCGGCCCCGCATTGACCACGGACCCCACCATCAGATTGCTCAGCTCTGGCAAGGCGAAATCCATCACGGCGGCAAAATACCCTTGCTTGGCCAAGGCTTCGAATGCCATGCCCCCCATGCCCGTTGCGTGAAAGACCGCAACTTCAAAGCCCCGCGCCTGCAGCGGGTCACGCAGATGCGTCATGTATCTCAGGCAGGATGAGCCAAGGCTCATCATACCGATCACAGGTTTATCGACCTTTGGCGGTTCGACCGCATTTGCAGCCCCCAGGACGGCCCCCGCGGCTTGCGACAACGACGATTTGCACACCGAGTTCAGCCCATAAAGCCCCCCGGCCCAAAGGATCATCTGAATATCGGGGCTCAGCCGATCTGCCGGAATAAGCGGCGAGAAGGAGACCGTGGATACGACATATTTCGGCACACCCATCGGCAAGGCTTGCGCGCAATCCAACGCTAGATCCGTGCCCATTGTCCCGCCAAGCGCCAGCATCGCGTCGATTTTGCCGCCGCTATACAGCTCAGCCGTTAAGGCAGCCGCCCCCCGTGCCATGATCTGCATGGCCGAGTTTTCGTCCCCGCTGTCGATTGCCGCCTGAATGGACGATCCCGCGGCCTTTGCAACGTCATGCTTGGACACATCTGTCGGTTTGGACGGGTCGCCCAGTACGCTCACATCCATGGACAGGACGTGGCCACCCAACGCAGTGATACGCTCACAGATATAATGCAGTTCATCGTCTTTGGTGTCATAGGTACCGATCACCAATACCGTCTTTGCCATTACATGCCCTCCGGCGCCCTAAGCGCATATCTGTCGCGGTTCTGGTCATGAACATGGGCCAGTTCTGCATCGGTTGGAAAGCCCGATCTTTCCAGACCGGCAAATAACGCGCCACTGCCAATCGGCATGGAGATTGCGCCCGGCCCATCCAAACGCTGTAACTGAACACACTATGAAATGATGGACCTGTGGTACTTGGATGGGTAACACTCGCCCTCAGGCCCTTTGGCTTGGGTCACATTGCGGAGACAGACAATAGCCATTCCTCCCATCACACCGCTGAAAGTCGCGGCACCACCGAAACGCACCGACAGCGTGCGCGGGATCGCCTTGATGGCGGCGGGAATGTTTTTGTTTGCAGGCGTGGATGCGATGGGGAAATTCCTGACGGATACCCTGCACCCTGTGCAGATCGTCTGGTGTCGCCAGCTGGGTCTGTTGCTTGGTGTTCTGGTCCTGATCATCTACCAGGGCCGGTCCGTTCTGCGTTCAGCGCATCCAAAGCTGCAAATTGGGCGCGGCGTGCTGGCCGCATGTTCTGCCACGCTTTTTATTGCCGGGATCAGCTTTGTGCCGCTGGCCGACGCTGTTGCAATTACATTTGTGGCACCTTTCATGGTCACCGTCATGGGGGCCCTGATCCTGCGGGAACCTGTTGGAATCCGCAGATGGATCGCGGTCACCATCGGCTTTATCGGCACATTAATTGTCATTCGCCCAGGCATGGGAGTTATTCACCCGGCTGCGGGTCTGCTTGTCATCGCTGCAATCGCATTTGCCTTGCGCCAAATTTTGTCGCGGGTCCTTGCCGGAGACGACAAGACACAGACAACGGTCGCCTACACAGCCATCGTGTCTTGGTGCCTTTTGTGCATCCCGCTGCCCTTTATCTGGCAGACACCCGCGACCGGTCTGGAAATTGGATTGCTCGCAGCGATGGCTATCTTGGCTGCCATCGCGGAAACACTTGTGATTATGGCGTTGGATGCTGCGCAGGCCGTTGTTGTCGCCCCTGTTCAATACAGCCTGCTGATCTGGGGCACAGGCTACGGCTTCCTTATTTTTGGACAGCTTCCCGACATTTGGACATGGGTTGGCGCGTTGGTGATTATGGCAACGGGTCTTTACACCCTGAACCGAGAGCGGATCGCGCAAAGTGCAAACAAGGCCTGATAAGACGGGCCGCATGGCCCTGCTCTGTCTGAATTGGCAAGCGTTGCGCAGCGCCTCAAAATGTTTGTGGAATAATATCGCATGTCACGAAATTGCCATTCGTCCGGGTCCGAGCGCGTCCCGGTTGTGCCGCCGTGCGAGATCGTAAAAGGCTGGGTTAGATGAACCGCGTTGTCATGTTCTGATGTCCGAAAAGCCATCAACCCTAGGACCAAAGAAAAACCCCGGCCTGTTACCAGACCGGGGTTTTTTCAACGTGAGCTGAAGCTCACCTTACATGTCAATCAAAGACCTGTTGATACGTCGATCGTGTTGCCCTCTTCGAGGGTCACATAGGCCTTTTTGATGTCTTTGCGTTTCCCCAAGCTGCCGCGGAACCGTTTCACCTTACCTTTGGTGATGGTTGTGTTCACAGCTTTGACCTTCACACCAAACAACGCCTCAACGGCCTCTTTGATCTGTGGTTTGTTGCTGTCGATCGCCACTTCAAAGACCACAGCGCCATTTTCAGACGCCATTGTGGCTTTTTCCGTGATGACCGGCTTGCGGATCACATCGTAATGTTCTGCTTTGGCACTCATTTCAAGCGAGCCTCCAATGCTTCGACCCCTGCTTTGGTGATCACCAACGTGTCACGCTTCAGGATGTCATATACGTTTGCGCCCATGGTCGGCAGGATGTCGAGGCCTTCAATGTTCGCAGCCGCTTTCGCGAAACCTGCGTCCACATCTGCACCGTCGATGACCAATGTACGCTTCCAACCCAATTCCTTGACCTGTTTGGCCAAAGCACCGGTTTTGCCGTCGGACGTGGCGCTATCCAGAACCACCAGCTCACCCGCTTTCAGCTTTGCGGACAACGCGTGCAGAAGGCCCAATTTGCGGACTTTCTTTGGCAGGTCATGTGCGTGGCTGCGCGGTGTTGGGCCTTTGTAGATACCGCCACCCCGGAAGATCGGCGCGTTCCGGTCACCGTGGCGTGCGCCACCGGTGCCTTTTTGGCGATAGATCTTCTTGGTCGAGTAGGAGGTTTCCCGGCGTGTCTTGACCTTGTGTGTGCCAGCCTGCGCTTTGTTACGCTGCCAACGCACGACCCGGTGCAAGATGTCTGCGCGTGGGTCAAGGCCGAACAGAGCCTCGTCCAAGTCAACAGAACCCGCTTTTTTGCCGTCCAGTTTGATTACGTCAAGTTTCATGCTTCACCACCTTCCGCAGGGGCTTCTTCAGCCGGAGCCGCTGCCGCCGCAGATTTCAGAGCCGCAGGCAAAGGAAGATCAGCCGGGGCTGCTTTCTTCACTGCGTCTTTGATTGTGACCCAGCCACCTTTGGAACCTGGAACAGCACCTTTGACCATGATCAGGCCGCGGTCTGTATCCGTTTTCACAACTTGCAAGTTTTGCGTGGTCACGCGGGCAGCGCCCATGTGGCCAGCCATTTTCTTGCCTTTGAAAACTTTACCAGGATCCTGACACTGACCTGTGGAACCGTGCGAACGGTGTGAAATCGACACACCGTGCGTGGCCCGCAAACCGCCAAAGTTGTGGCGCTTCATCGCACCGGCAAAACCTTTACCGATGGATGTGCCTGCCACGTCCACGAATTGACCTGCCAGATAGTGATCTGCGCTGATCTCTTCGCCAACGGCGATCAGGTTGTCGGGGTCGACACGGAATTCCGCAAGCTTACGCTTGGGTTCCACTTTTGCCGCAGCAAAGTGACCGCGCATCTGCTTGGATGTCCGTTTGGCTTTCGCCGAACCGGCACCCAGCTGAACCGCTGTGTATCCGTCTTTTTCAACAGTCCGCTGGGACACCACTTGCAGCTGATCCAGCTGCAGGACGGTCACAGGAATCTGTTTGCCATCTTCCATGAAAAGTCGGGTCATGCCGACCTTTTTTGCAATAACGCCAGAGCGCAACATGTTTCGTTACTCCTCTAAGCTTCAGGCTTGCAGCTTGATCTCGACGTCCACACCAGCCGCAAGGTCGAGCTTCATCAGCGCGTCTACGGTTTGGGGGGTCGGATCAACGATATCCAGCAGGCGCTTATGCGTGCGGATTTCAAACTGGTCACGGGATTTCTTGTCAACGTGCGGGCCGCGCAGAACAGTGAATTTTTCAATTTTGTTCGGCAACGGGATTGGTCCGCGCACAGAGGCACCGGTCCGCTTGGCGGTGTTGACGATTTCTTGTGTGGACGCATCCAGCACACGATAGTCAAACGCCTTCAGGCGGATGCGGATATTTTGGCTTTGAGCTGCCATTATCACATTCCCTTTTCGGGTCTTAGATCCGAGAGGAAGAGAGGCGACCATCGCAACCCTTCGTCGAACCGAAATTCAATTGGGCGCCCCGATAAGGAGCGCCCGTTGATAACAACAGATGTTGTTACTCGATGATTTTGGAGACCACGCCGGCGCCGACTGTGCGGCCGCCTTCGCGGATCGCAAAGCGCAGGCCTTGTTCCATGGCGATCGGTGCGATCAGCTCGACGCCGAAGGACACGTTATCCCCTGGCATGACCATTTC
>CALHST010000439.1 GCA_938038825.1 uncultured Paracoccaceae bacterium
GCCGGGTTTGCGTTGGTGGTTCACGATGTAATCCGCGTAGTCGGCGTATTTCTGTGAGCCATCTTCATTCGTGAAGCCAGGCAAGCCCAGTTTGCCGCCAAGCTCACACAGCACCGATTGGAAACCGCGCACATCGCGGTCAGGTTCGATCACCGGCCAGCGAATGGCATCAGCCGCAGCGTCCGCTTCGCAGATCGGGCGGTCGAGAAGTGAGATACAGTCGTGACGTTCCAAATAGGTCGTGTCGGGCAGGATCAGGTCGGCGTACGCCACCATTTCAGACGAATAGGCATCAGAATAGATGATCCGCGGGATCACATACTCGCCGTTTTCATCCTTGTCCGTCAGCATCTGCATGACGCCCGTGGTGTTCATGGAAGAGTTCCACGACATGTTCGCCATATACATGAACAGCGTGTCGATCTTGTAGGGATCCCCAGCATAGGCATTCGAGATCACCATATGCATCAGTCCGTGGCTGGACATGGGGTTTTCCCAAGAGAACGCTTTGTCGATCCGCTTGGGCTTGCCATTTTCGTCAATCGCCAGATCGTCGGGGCCGTGTACAAAGCCCAGATGTGGGCCATCAAGCGGCGAGTCAGGCGTTACCTTGGAATGTGGCTTGGGGTGTGCTGTTGCTGGTTTTGGGTACGGCGGCTTAAAGCGGAAGCCACCGGGAACCTCGACCGTGCCAAGGATGATTTGCAACACATGCAGCGCGCGACAAGTTTGGAAACCGTTTGCGTGCGCCGAAATCCCACGCATGGAGTGGAACGACACAGGGCGGCCCACCATCGTTTTGTGAGTCTCGCCCCGGAAATCGGTCCATTCCTGGTCGATCTCGAAGGCCTCATCAAAGGCCACGCGGGCGATTTCAGCGGCAATCGCGCGAATGCGTTTGGCTGGGATTCCAACACGGTCTGCCACAGCCTCGGGCGTATACTGTGGATCGAGGTATTTTTCAGCCATTTGTGCCATGACTGTCGTATGCGTGTAACCGCCGTGGCGGTAATGGCCGTTCAGGTCAGGCTTCACGCCGGGTGTGTCAAAGGCCATCGGCTTGCCAGTGATCAGATCCATCACAAGCTCTTTGCCGTTTTCGTCGCGCAACAACAGACCGTATTCGTCGCTGTCAGAGTTCTGGTTGATCAAGCACGGCGCATTCGAGAAGCGCGCAAGGTAGTCCAGATCAATGCGGCCCGCCTTCATTAAGCAATGCACCATGGACAGGATGAACAAACCATCGGTGCCGGGTGTGATGCCAACCCATTCGTCGGCAACCGCGTTGTAGCCAGTACGAATTGGGTTCACGCCATAAACTTTGGCACCGCGCGCCTTGATCTTGCCCAAACCCATTTTGATTGGGTTGGAGTCGTGATCTTCGGCCACGCCGAACAGCATAAACAGTTTGGTGTGATCCCAGTCGGGTTGGCCAAATTCCCAAAACGCGCCGCCCATGGTGTAGATGCCCGCCGCCGCCATGTTCACCGAACAAAAGCCGCCGTGGGCTGCGTAGTTCGGTGTGCCGAAGTTCTGCGCAAAGAAGGATGTAAAGGACTGCGATTGATCCCGGCCGGTAAAGAACGCCAGCTTGGACGGATCATCCTTGCGGATCGGCGCAAGCCAATCGGTCGCGATTTGCAGGGCTTCGTCCCAGCTGATCTCTTCAAACTCACCCGAGCCGCGTTCGCCAACGCGTTTCAGCGGTGCGCGAAGACGGGACGGTGCGTTCACTTGCATGATGCCCGCGCTGCCTTTGGCGCATAATACACCCTTGTTGACGGGGTGATCGCGGTTGCCTTCGATATAGGCGACCTTGCCCTCTTTCATGTGGACGTTAATCCCGCAACGGCAGGCACACATGTAACAGGTGGTCTTGCGGATCTCGTCCGAAACTTTGGGCGACAGGTCCAGATGTGGTTTTGGCGCAGCCATTAGGCGGTTCCCCCCGATATTGGTGTTGGTGTGCCTATGACAGCATCATGCGGATCAAGCCCAGCGCCGCCAAAAAGATCAGCAACCCTAAGCAAAATGGACGGTAATACGGTTCCCATTTCGGGGAAAAGAATTTGGTTCCGACCCAGACCCCCAGCAAAGTGAGCGGTGAAAACACCAGCCCTTGCCAAAGGGACACTTGGGTCATGACCCCGAAATACAAAAGGTACAGAAGCGAACCGAAAGACCCCACGAACAGGTAAATCACCAACGTTCCGCGCATTGTGCGTGCTGCACTGTTTTGCGACAGCACATACAGCGCGACAACCATACCACCGACATGTGCAATGCCTGCGGCGATCCCGGCCATAAAGCCTGACACGATGGTGCCTGTGCGCGTTTCCAGCCCGGGAATTCGCAGGCGCGCCAATTGCAGGCCAGCCAATACCAAAATCATGACCAGTGCGATCAAGCTGGATGTTGCAACGGGTAACGACGTTGTCAGGCTCAACCCGATGGGCCAGCCGATGAAATTGCCCAGCACCAAAAGCAGGGCGACTGTACGATTGGCGTCTTTCCATCCACCGCGTGCCATTTGCAGGCTGGCGGCCATTTCGAGAAACCACAGAATGGGGATCAACTGAATGGGAGGAATGATGGTCGCGGCGGATGCCATGACCAAGGCCGACAAGGCGAACCCCGCAAAGCCGCGCACGACCCCGGCCACGAAGACAATCAGCGACAACAGCGCTGCTTCGGTGGGGGAAAGTGCGAAAGAGGCCCATAGATCAGCCACCAGTCGCCTGAAGAACAGTGACTGCGATCATTTCAGTGACGTCGGCTGCCACGCACCCGCGTGACAGATCATTTGCAGGCTTGTTCAGCCCCTGCATAACAGGGCCAATGGCGGCATATCCACCCAATCGCTGCGTGATCTTGTAACCAAGGTTACCGGCATCAAGGTTTGGAAAAATCATTACATTTGCACGGCCCGCAACATGGGATCCGGGCGACTTCCGTTCACCGATTTCGGGAACAAAGGCCGCATCGAATTGCAGCTCGCCATCGGATTCCAGATCCGGGCGGGCAGCTTGCAGGGCCTCGGTGGCTTCGGTCACTTTGGTAACAGCCGCATGACGGGCAGACCCTTTGGTCGAAAAGCTCAGCATCGCAATGCGCGGTGTGTCTTGCATCAGGGCTTTGAACGACGCGGCCGAGATTTCGGCAATAGACGCCAATTCCTGTGCCGACGGGTCGATGACCAGCCCGCAATC
>CALHST010000440.1 GCA_938038825.1 uncultured Paracoccaceae bacterium
CTGTTCCCCCAACGATCAAGACAACGGCGGCCACCCCGATCCATCCATAGCGCTTGAGATAGCCAAAAAGACGTTCGCGGCGAACCTCTTCGGTTACCTCTTCGATAAAACTGTCGGTGTCACTCATGATGCCCTGCTCCCCGGTGCGCTTGGCGACTTTTACAGTGCGAAATGCAGAACGCCAAGAGGGGGCAAAATATCGCAGGCAAAGAAAATATCGTTGCATTGCAGCGGATTGCAAAAAAATGTAAACTGAACTGGTTAGTTTAGCGTATCCCAAACATATATCAGACATCAACAGCGCTGGTATTGCAGCGAAAAAATGACCAACGAGGGTAATTATGCGGCTCTTTCCAATTGTACTAACAGTTGTGATTACTGGTGTTTTGTTAGCTTGGGTTCTTCAGCGGGACAGGTTTTATGCCCAGTTGGGTATCACTTCAGAACCAGCGACTGAGTCGGTTGAGGTGAGCGAAACACCAGAGGCGGAACCATCGCCTGAGTCGGTTGCCCAATCGAATTTAATTAAAGTTGTGGCGTACCACTCTGTTGCGGAAAAGATCGACACCGGCATCGTGTTACGCGGTCAAACAGAAGCCTTTCGCCAAGTGGATGTGCGTTCGCAAACAACATCAACGGTCGTTTCTACCCCCCTTCGAAAGGGAATGTTCATCGAAGAGGGTCAGGAAATGTGCGTCTTGGACGCCGGCACGCGGGGTGCATCCTTGGCGGAAGCCCGCGCGCGCTTGAACGAAGCACAGGCCCGCAAGGCAGAAGCCGAAGCGCGTATCCCGGAAACGCGAACACGTGTTCCCGAAGCCGCCGCCCGTTTGGCCGAAGCCGAAGCACGTCTTGAAGAAGCCCTGACCAATGAAAACGCAGCTGTGAAGCTTGCTGAAGACGGCTTTGCGGCTGACACCCGCGTCAAAGGCGCTCGGGCCACAGTAGCCGCGGCACGGGCCTCGGTTGCCGCTGCAGATGCCGGCGTCGAAGGCGCAAGATCCGGCATGTCAGCCACACTGGCTGGCATCGAATCGGCGCAGGCTGGCATAGAAAGTGCGGAGGCTGGTGTTGCTGCTGCGCAAAAGGAAATTGAGCGTTTGGTGATCAAAGCACCGTTTTCTGGCTTGCTGGAAAGCGACACGGCAGAATTGGGCACGTTGCTGCAACCCGGTACGTCCTGTGCGACGATTATTCAACTGGATCCCATCAAGCTCGTCGCCTTTGTCCCTGAAACCGAAGTGAACCGTGTGCAGGTTGGTGCATTGGCCGGGGCGCGTTTGGCCAGTTCGGCGGACTTGAAAGTGTCCGGAAATGTGACCTTCCTCTCCCGCTCTGCTGATCCGACCACCCGGACCTTCCGTGTCGAAATTGAAATCCCGAATACTGACCTTACCATACGGGACGGTCAAACTGCCGAAATCCTGATACAGGCGGATGGGGAAACAGCGCATTTGTTGCCGGCCTCGTCCATGACTCTCAACGATGAAGGCACGTTGGGCGTGCGCACAGTGGACCCAGACGGCATGGTCAATTTCGTAGCGGTTCAATTGGTGCGCGACACACCCGAAGGCGTTTGGCTGACGGGACTTCCTGATCAGGTCGATGTGATCACTGTTGGCCAAGAATATGTCACCGAAGGGGTGCAGGTTGCGCCCACATTCAAGGGCACAAAATCATGACTGGTATCGTCGATTGGGCCGCGTCACGGGCGCGGATGGTTCTGGCTTTTATCGCATTGTCTTTGACAATCGGGACGGTCGCCTATGTTGGTCTGCCAAAAGAAGGCGAGCCAGATATCGAAATCCCGGCCTTGTTTATCTCGGTTCCCTTCCCCGGCATTTCAGCTGCGGACAGTGAAACGCTGTTGGTCAAGCCGATGGAAACCGAACTGGCCGATCTTGACGGACTGAAAACGATGTCTGGCACCGCCGCGGAAAACTATGCGGGTATGGTTCTGGAATTCGAATTTGGTTGGGACAAAACCAAGGTTCTGGCGGATGTGCGCGACGCTATGAACAATGCCGAAGCGGATTTTCCGTCTGGCGCCGAAACGTATTCGATCAACGAATTCAACTTTTCTGAATTTCCGATCATCATTGTGAACTTGTCCGGCCCCGTGCCGGAACGTACAATGAACCGCATTGCCAAAGATTTACAAGACGCGGTTGAAGCAGAAGACGCTGTTCTGGAGGCCGCTTTGGCCGGCAATCGGGAAGAAATGCTGGAAGTGCTGAT
Source organism: uncultured Paracoccaceae bacterium (assembly GCA_938038825.1). Classification (GTDB taxonomy): domain Bacteria; phylum Pseudomonadota; class Alphaproteobacteria; order Rhodobacterales; family Rhodobacteraceae; genus Aliishimia. Next base: position 2,239 of record CALHST010000440.1, read on the forward strand.
CGACCCGCTACGGTTAGAGGCCTATAACGTCACGGCTGCCGAACTGATCACGGTTGTGCAAAACAACAACCAATTGATTGCCGCCGGTGAAGTGGAAACTGCGCAAGGCACCTTTGCAGTCAAGATCCCCTCCAGCTTTAACGAACCACAAGACGTCTACAACCTGCCTGTCAAAACCAATGGTGATCGCGTTGTGACCCTTGGGGATCTGGCCCAAATCAATCTGACTTTTGAAGACCGCGAAGGCACTGCCCGCTTTAACGGTGACAAGACGTTGGCACTGCAAGTGGTGAAACGCAAAGGGTATAACCTGATCGACACGGTCGCGCTGATCAAAGAGGTGGTCGCTGAAAAAAGCCAGAACTGGCCTGACGGATTGCAAGCGGCTGTCGAAGTCGGCACCTCCAACGACCAAAGCCGTCAAGTGCAATCCATGGTCAGCCAGCTTGAGGGTTCTGTTTTGACTGCCATCGCCCTGGTGATGCTGGTGTCTTTGGCTGTGCTTGGTTTACGGGCCTCTTTATTGGTTGGTTTTGCGATCCCAAC
>CALHST010000441.1 GCA_938038825.1 uncultured Paracoccaceae bacterium
GATCTGGGGCTTCAACGTGAACGGCATGCAAGTAGTCGGATTTGCCAACCATCTGGCCCGCCTTACGACCCGGTTTTTCAAAAAGAACGCTGACCTCACGGCCAACCATTCCATTTTGGATGTCCCGTTGATCCCGTGTGATCAGCTGTTGCAGGCGTTGAAGACGCGCATCTGCCTCGGCAGGGTCAACTTGCGCACGTTCCGCGGCTGGGGTGCCGGGGCGCGTAGAGTATTTGAACGAATACGCATAGCCATATTTCACTTCTTCGACCAGATCGAGCGTTGCTTGAAAATCGTCTTCGGTTTCCTCTGGGAAGCCGACAATGAAATCGCCAGACATCACGATATCCGGGCGAGATGCACGAATTTTTTCAACCACGCGCAGATAGCTTTCGGCCGTGTGACTGCGGTTCATACGTTTCAGAATTTTGTCAGACCCAGACTGCACGGGCAGGTGCAGATAGGGCATCAATTTTGGGCAAGAGCCATGTGCCTCGATCAACGCGTCATCCATGTCATTCGGGTGCGACGTGGTAAAACGGATGCGTTCTAGCCCATCCACATCATTCAAGGCCCAAATCAGCTTGGCCAGACCCCATTCGTCGCCAGCCGGTCCGACACCGTGATAGGCATTCACGTTCTGGCCCAGCAACGTGATTTCGCGCACACCGCGTTCGACCAGATCCTGGGTTTCGCGCAAGATGCGATCCACCGGACGCGATACTTCTGCCCCGCGCGTGTAAGGCACAACGCAGAACGCACAGAATTTGTCGCATCCCTCTTGCACCGTCAGAAACGCCGTTGGTCCGCGCTGCGCTTTGCGGCGCGCTTTTAGGTGCTCAAATTTGTCCTCTTCGGGGAAATCCGTATCCAGCGCTTTTTCGCCTGTGCGGGTTTTTGCCTCCATCTCGGGCAAGCGGTGATAGGATTGCGGGCCCACGACAAGATCAACCAAGGGCTGCCGACGCATGATTTCTTCGCCTTCGGCCTGCGCCACACATCCCGCCACACCGATCTTCAGGTCTGGATTCTCGGCCTTTAACCCCTTGAAACGGCCCAATTCAGAATACACCTTTTCCGCAGCCTTTTCGCGGATATGGCACGTATTCAAAAGGATCATGTCCGCGTCTTCCGGGGTTTGCGTTTGCTCATACCCCTCAAGCGCCTCAGCCATTCGCTCACTGTCGTAAACGTTCATTTGGCATCCATAGGTCTTGATGTATAATTTCTTAGAGGCAGACATGCGCGCGGACCTTGCGTTTATTTGTGTGCAGCGCAGGCTGTACCCGACCCCACTTGGACTTGCAATGCAAGCGTGCGCCGCCATAAGTGAGAGTCATGGAACGGCATTTTTCATCCCTGCAAGACTTTGTCGACGATTCCAGCATGTGGTTGGGCAAAGGCGCCGTCGCTGTGGTGCTGATCGAAGATGACGTCGAAGTCGACACAACTCTGCGGCACCATATGCACCTTGGGTTTCAAACTGTGTTGGCGTTGATGCCACCGCGAATTGACCTACCACGAGATCTGCAAGTGACCGTATGGCGCATCGACTACGACATGGCGCAAGATGGCGCCATGGAGACCGCCATAAACAGTGTCATCCAAGCCGCCCCCGGACGGTGGATTTATTACTGCTATAACTCCGAATACCTGTTTTTCCCGTTTTGTGAGACGCGCACCGTTGGCGAAATGTTGGCGTTTCATGCAGAAGAACGGCGCGATGCAATGCTGACATATGTTGTTGATCTATATGCGGACGATCTGAACACATACCCCAACGCCGTCAGCTTGGATAACGCCCATCTTGACCGATCCGGCTATTACGCGGCAGCGCGTGATGGCGAAGGTGGCCCGAAAGAGCGCCAATTGAACTTCTTCGGGGGATTACGATGGCGTTTTGAAGAACATGTCCCCTACACCCGGCGCAAAATTGACCGGATATCGTTGTTCAAAGCAGAGGCAGGGTTGACCCTTCACGAGGATCACACATTCAATGTGGAAGAGTACAACACCTTTGCATGCCCATGGCATAACAACTTAACGGCGGCAGTGTGTTCTTTCCGAACGGCAAAGGCCCTGAAAGCCAATCCCGGAAGCAACTTCGATATCGACACCTTCAAATGGCACAACTCTGCCCCGTTTGAATGGCATTCCCGACAGCTTTTGGATTTGGGATTGATAGAACCCGGGCAATGGTTCTGATCCAAAATGGCATGTGTTTCGGGATCATGTGACAAAAAAGGGCACCAATTTGGTGCCCATCTTCATCGCCCAACCTGCCAAAACGCAGTTAGACTTGCTTGGTCACTTGTGTGAAATCGAGTTCCACAGGCGTTTCCCGACCAAAGATCGACACTGTAACCTTGAGCTTTTGGTTGTCGTCGTCGACTTCTTCGACCATGCCATCGAAGTCTTCGAATGGACCATCGTTGACTTTGACCTTTTCGCCCACTTCGTAATGAATAAGCGTCCGGGGTGTCTCTTCGCCTTCTTGCACACGGTTCAAGATCGCGTTCACTTCCGCATCCCGCATCGGCATAGGACGCCCCTGCGGCCCCAAGAACCCGGTGACCCGGTTGATGGAGTTGATCAGGTGGTAGCCCTGATCAGACATTTCCATGTGCACCAGAACATAACCGGGCATAAACCGTTTTTCCGTGGTCACTTTCTTGCCGCGACGAATTTCGATCACCTCTTCGGTGGGCACCAGAACTTCGTCGATTTCGTCTTCCAAGCCATTTTCCGCAACGGATGTATGGATCTGTTCGGCAATCTTCTTTTCGAAGTTGGACAGAACACTGACTGAGTACCACCGTTTTGCCATAGGTCAGACGCTTTCCTTGCCTAATGGTCCGGGTCACGCCCGAACACTGAATTCCACTGTCATAACCGACAGCGTACACTGTTGGTCCCGAAACAAAAAGCGGCGCGCCACTCGAATCTGCGCGCCTTACAATGCTTCGACGTGCCGGATAGCCCGGCACTCCTTTAATATCAAGTGCTATACGAGAATTTCCGGCCCTTAGCCGAATGCTGACAGAATACCGCGCAGTCCACCGCGGATCGCAATATCCACCAATGCAAAGAACACAGCCGTCAGTGCAGCCATGATAAACACCATGACCGTGGTCAGCATAACTTCGCGCCGGGTCGGCCAAACAATTTTGGAAACCTCAGAGCGAACTTGCTGCATAAACTGGAATGGATTGGTCACTGGAAGGTGCGCCTTTATCAGCTGCGTATCGAAGGGCGATGTAAAGACAGCCGAGCCTAAGATCAAGGCCCGGCGCAGGTTTAATACAGATCAGACCTGACGATGCATGCGCTCCAGACGGTCATCCAAGGCTTTGTCATAGTCTTCTTCAAGTTTTTCGAGGTTCGCAAAATCTGGCATATACAGACTTTCGACCAAACCATCAGGGAAGCGATCCAGCACCGAATCCCAACGCACCGCCACTGTGTCCAACCAATCCAAAAGCGCGTCAGCCCCTGCCTTGTTCCGCGCGCTATAGGCTTGAACGACCCAGGAAATGGCACGCCAGATGCGATCCGCACCACAAAACAGGAAAAGGGCCACTGTGATTGCAAACCACAGGAACACGACAGTCGCAACCAAACCAGGCTGGAACGCGACCAAAACGATAACGGCTAATGCGATGATGTGACCTGTTCCCAAAAGACGGGTCGGGGCGGGTTTTTGGTTTTTTACCTTGCGTGGCTCTTTTTCCTCGGCCTTCAAGACATCAATCTTTGGCAAGCGTGGTAAACGGAAAACTTTCCGCGCAACAGAGGCTGGCGATGGGATCGCAGATGCCGCCGCGGGCGCTTTTGCAACTTTCGGCGTTTGTTCCACAATCGCTTTGACCGGGGGTAACTTTTCTTCTTCCGGCATAGGAACCGTCGTTAGTTGCGCAGCCACGATTTTGGCTTCTATCGTTTTGACCGGCCGAGTCGTGAGCTGAAGGTCATCTGGTGTTGGTGCTTTATTTGATGTCGCAAGACGAGGTTTGGGCTTCGCATCGTCGAAATCGGACAGAACATTCCGGATCGCGCTCATTGTGACGTGTTCAGGTTCACCTGCGGGTTTTCCTTTGAGCATAATATCACTCGCTTTACATACATTACACGCGTGCCGACTTTTGGGGTTAAATGGTGTGTCTTATCTGGGTGGCAGCGAAGACGGAAAAATTATCGGCAACATTGCGTCAATTTTTAGACAAACTTTGGGGCAGAAATGTGGCACGTTCTAGGCGTGAGCATGGCACGCGATGAAACCTGAGGTTATGGTTAATACTGAAAACAAAGGGTTTTTCTGGCTTTTGGGCCTCATACGCACAAGCTTGTGAATGCGCCGGAAAAACGGCGGGGGTGAGTCGCAAAACATTGAGTCGCGACCCTAGCAGGTTCCAACTTTGGCGAAAGGTGTGGCATGTTTTAAAGGGTGTGTACCCTTGGCAGGGGCACAAGGACTCGAACCCTGGGCCTACGGATTTGGAATCCGTTGCTCTACCAACTGAGCTATACCCCTGCAGGGCGAGAAATCGGATACGACACGCGCCAA
>CALHST010000442.1 GCA_938038825.1 uncultured Paracoccaceae bacterium
ATCGGCCGCCGCACTTTGGAAAACAGCAGATGTGGTTGCGAAAGTACGCGCGCCGTCTGATGCCGAAATGAAGAATTTGCGCGCAGATCAAACTCTGATCTCGTTTTTTAGCCCCGTCGCAGACGAGGCGAAAATGGGCGCAGCGGCCCAAAAGGGCGCGACTGTCATTGCGATGGAAATGATCCCTCGGATCAGCCGAGCCCAAAAAATGGATGCATTGTCGTCTATGGCGAATATCGCCGGTTACCGCGCTGTTATCGAAGCCGGGAACAACTTTGGTCGCTTCTTTACGGGGCAAATCACCGCAGCGGGTAAGGTGCCGCCGGCGAAAGTTCTGGTTGTTGGGGCGGGCGTTGCTGGTTTGGCTGCAATCGGGACGTCCACGTCCCTTGGCGCAATCACCTATGCCTTTGACGTGCGCCCCGAAGTGGCCGAGCAGGTCGAATCCATGGGGGCCGAGTTTGTCTACCTCGACTTTGAGGAAGAGCAGACCGATGGCGCGGCAACGGGCGGCTATGCCTCTGTGTCTTCGCCTGAATTCCGCGAAGCGCAGCTTGCGAAGTTCCGTGAATTGGCCCCGGACGTTGATATCGTCATCACAACGGCCCTGATCCCGAACCGCGAAGCGCCCGAGCTTTGGACGGAAGACATGGTGAAATCCATGAAACCCGGATCTGTGATTGTGGATTTGGCAGCGGAAAAGGGTGGCAACTGTAAGCTGACCGTGATGGACGAAAAGATTGTCACCGACAATGGCGTGACAATCATCGGCTACACAGATTTCCCAAGCCGGATGTCGACGCAAGCCTCCACGCTGTATGCGACCAACATCCGTCATTTGATGACGGATTTGACGCCGGAAAAAGACGGTGTGATCAATCACGACATGGAAGACGACGTGATCCGTGGGGCAACGATTACCCATGCGGGTGATGTGACCTTCCCGCCGCCACCGCCAAAAGTGGCAGCCATTGCGGCAGCCCCGAAGAAAGAAGCGCCCAAAGAGCTGACCGCGGAAGAAAAACGCGCGCAGGAACTGGTCGCGTTCAAAACGCAGACCCGCAACCAAGTCACACTGCTGGCCGTTGGTGGCGCGCTTTTGCTGGGTGTCGGGCTGGTTGCCCCGGCAAGCTTTATGCAGCACTTCATCGTGTTTGTTCTGGCGGTCTTTGTTGGCTTCCAAGTGATTTGGGGTGTGGCGCACAGCTTGCACACGCCGCTGATGGCGGTGACCAACGCGATTTCGTCGATCATCATTCTGGGCGCTTTGATGCAAATCGGATCAGGCAGCGTTCTGGTGATTTTGCTGGCCGCGTTGTCGGTCTTCATGGCGGGGATTAACATCTTCGGCGGCTTCCTTGTGACACGGCGTATGCTCGCCATGTTCCAGAAAAGCTAAGGGGCCTGATCGTGGTGATCTCACGAATAAAAACTGAAATAAAAAAAATGTTGCCAGCTACGTCGGTTTTGCGCGTTGAATCGTTCCGTCGTGCGACCGACATAAACTACATTGATGCGTCGACACCCTTCGAAAACCGACCGTTGTGCAGTGAGGTGGTGCGCGCAGAACGACTAATCAGTCCTGAGTTTGAGAGCATCTTGTCTGACTTGGGACAGCCAAAAACTATGCATCGAAAAAATTGGGAGTTGGCGTTTGTTGCAAGTGCTTTGCTTGAGCGTGGATTGTTAACTTCAGGCAAGCGTGGTTTAGCGTTTGCCGTTGGCCAAGAACGTTTGCCCAGTCTATTTGCAGAAAGAGGATGCGAAATCGTTGCGACCGATCTCTCGGCCGAAGACGAGCGAAACACACGGTGGAAGGCGTCAAATCAGTGGAGTGGTGCAGTTGATGACCTGATTTACGTGGACGTTTGTGAGCCGACAAAAGCTCTAGATAAAATTGCATTTGAACCTGTGGACATGAATCACATTCCACACGATTTGCGGGGGTTTGATTTCACATGGTCGACGTGCTCCTTTGAGCATTGCGGATCAATTGAACTCGGAAAACAGTTCATCTTAAATCAAATGGCCTGTCTAAAGCCAGGTGGCGTTGCTGTTCATACGACTGAATTTAATCTGAGTTCGGAAAATGAAACTATAACAGACGGTCCTACCGTGATCTTTCGGTTAAAAGACATAGAAGACATCATTCGTTCTTTACAAAACGAAGGCCACCACGTGGCACCGCTCGATGTACGACTTGGAATACAGGCAGAAAACTTCCATATCGACAAAAAAACAATAACCTCAAGGCAATACAACGGAAAGAAGCACCTTCGATTGTGGATAAAGGGTTATGCGACCACATCCATTGCTTTGATAATAACAAAAGCAGGAGGTTCTTGTGGTCTCCCTACGCCGAAGACTGAGGAGTGATAAGAATGGATTTCGGATTTACAACAGCGGCTTACGTCGTCGCAGCGATCCTTTTCATCCTGAGCCTTGGCGGTTTGTCAGGTCAGGAAAGCGCCAAGCGCGCGGTGTGGTACGGTATCGTAGGGATGGCTTTGGCCGTGGTTGCGACGTTGATCGGACCGGGCTCTGGTCTGTGGCTTTTGTCACTGATCTTGATCGCAGGTGGTGGTGCCATCGGGTATCAACTGGCCACCAAGGTTCAGATGACCCAAATGCCCGAGCTTGTCGCAGCGATGCACTCGCTTGTTGGTCTGGCGGCGGTCTTTGTGGGCTTGATTGCCCATGTTGAAATGGGCCGTGTTGCGGCGATGGATGACAGTGCCAAGAAAGCGCTGGACGGCTTTGCCGCCTTGCTGGCCAAGAAAGACGGTGTTGAAATCGCAATCCTGCGGGTTGAACTGTTCTTGGGTATCTTCATTGGTGCGGTAACCTTCACGGGCTCTGTCATTGCTTATGGCAAATTGGCGGGCCGCGTGGATTCGGCGGCCACAAAACTGCCCGGCGGGCATATGCTCAATGCGGGTGCTGGCATTCTGTCGATCCTGTGTCTGGTGTGGTACTTCAACTCTGGCAGCTTCCTGCCCTTGTTCCTGATGACCTTGGCGGCGTTGTTCATCGGCTATCACCTGATCATGGGTATCGGTGGCGCGGACATGCCTGTGGTTGTGTCCATGCTGAACAGCTATTCCGGCTGGGCGGCTGCAGCGATTGGGTTCTCTCTTGGGAATGACCTGTTGATCGTTGTGGGCGCGCTTGTGGGCTCCTCAGGTGCGATCCTGTCCTACATCATGTGCAAGGCCATGAACCGGTCTTTCATCAGCGTGATCTTGGGCGGTTTTGGTGGCCCCGCGGGCGAGCAGATGGCGGTTGAGGGTGAGCAGATTGCCATTGATGCAGATGGTGTTGCAACGGCACTGAACGAGGCCGACAGCGTCATCATCATTCCCGGCTACGGGATGGCCGTGGCACAAGCGCAGCAGGCCGTGTCCGAACTGGTGCGCAAATTGCGGGCCCAAGGCAAGAATGTGCGTTTTGCAATCCACCCCGTTGCGGGGCGCTTGCCGGGCCACATGAACGTCCTGCTGGCCGAAGCCAAAGTGCCGTATGACATCGTGATGGAAATGGACGAGATCAACGACGACTTTCCAGAGACGGACGTCGCCATCGTGATCGGCTCCAACGACATTGTGAACCCCGCCGCGCAGGATGATCCGAACAGCCCAATCGCGGGTATGCCGGTTCTGGAATGCTGGAAAGCCAAGCAGGTGTTCGTGTCCAAACGCGGGCAGGGCACCGGGTACTCGGGCATCGAAAACCCGCTGTTCTTCAAAGAGAACACGCGCATGTTCTATGGCGATGCCAAAGCGTCGCTCGATACACTGCTGCCAATGATCGACTGATCCGACGTAGTTTAGAACCAGATGAAAACGCCCTGCAGACTCGCGGGGCGTTTTTTGTGTGTTGGTAGGACAAAGTATGAGTTCGGCGTCGGAAACCAGTTTTCAAATGCGCCATGTGGGCGCACACCCAGAATATTGAAACGTCACAACGCATATTCGCTGTTGGAAATTTGCTAAGGAAAAGCGACGCTGCGCATAGGGTCAACGACCTGCCATCGGCCCAGAAAATGGAGTAAA
>CALHST010000443.1 GCA_938038825.1 uncultured Paracoccaceae bacterium
CTGGAAGATCTTGCGCATGTGTTTGCCGGATTGGCAAATAGTGGAACGGCACGGCCAATCACCTGGCTAAGCGGAGACGAGCAAGCCCAACGCCGCGTTGTCTCGGCCGCCGCCGCTTGGCATGTGGGCCACATCTTGGCCGGGATACAGCCGCCAGATGGCCAAGCGCGTGGGCAAATCGCCTTTAAAACGGGAACGTCATATGGTCACCGTGACGCGTGGGCGTTGGGATGGGACGGTCGTCACGTGGTTGGCGTTTGGTTGGGGCGTCCCGATGGTGCGCCAATCCCCGGTATTTTTGGTGGCGATTTGGCCGCCCCCATCCTGTTCGAAATGTTCGCCCGCTTGAAAGACACACCTGATCCGTTGCCCGTTCCGCCGCCAAACGCGATGGTGTTGCCCACCGGTTTATTGCCTAAGCCATTGCAGCGGTTTGAAGCCGCGACTGGATCATTGCAAGACACTGTCACGGTCGCTTTCCCACCCGAAGGCGCACGCCTGCGCCGCGCATCAGATGGCAGCGTTTTGGTGAAGCTTCGCGGTGGGGTGCCGCCGTTTGCATTGCTGGCGGATGGTCGACCGATGAGCATAGGGGCGACGGACCACAGCGTGATACTAGACGGATTGCAGCCTGGGTTTTCCCAGCTGCGCGCAATCGATTCCCAAGGAGAATCACACATGGTCTCGATTGAAATTGAATGATCCAAACCACGGATAAACAGACGAACTTTGGTTAAAAAACCATCCCTCTCCCTACCGCCCTCCACCCTAGGGCGATTCGGATAAGGAAGTGTTTACTCGAGCGTTCTTTGTTTGGGAAAACATCGCGGTGTCTATGACAAAATCCTGGTCCAAGCGGTCTAGGATTCGCCCCTGACGAGGTTATTTGTCCAGTGCCAGCCCACTTGGAACAGATACAGGACTGCCCAACCGCCCGTTTATAGAGGCTGTGTCGGTCAAGCTGTCTAGAAACGTGATCAAGGCCTCTAAGTCGGTGTCCTTCAGTTGAAAGCCACTGATCGAAACGGCATCCATAAGGGTGATGTGATCCTGCTCGCTTTCCATCACGGCCCAATCGTTGTTTGCGCTGTCCAGAACGGGCAGGGTTGCGTCACGACGGTAGTTTCGGATGCCAGTCTTGGGGTCTGTGTGATGCGTCAAAAACTTGCGCATATCGGAAAATGCACCGGCGTGGCCCCATGGCCCGGTTGCCATCACGTTGCGCAAAGGCGGTGTGCGGAATGCGTAACGATCATCAGTTTTTCCCGTGACGCGCATGCGCCCCACATCTTGCTGATGGGTTTCAAATCGGGCCGCTTTTCCGGGGCCAAGTTGCGGTTGACCCATCGCGTGAAAATCGTTGTCCGTAAGGAGCGGGCCAGAATGACACGCGCTGCAGCCCGCATCGCCAAAAAACAGATCAAAACCTGCCAAAGCCGCGCCTGTTAATGCAGCCGTGCCGCGCAGATGGTCGTCAAATGCACTGGAATCGGCACGCCATTCCACGGTCATGAATGCCGCGATGGCGTCAGAAATATCTGTGAAATGAATGGCTTGAAGGTCAGGATACGCCGCCTTAAACAGAGTGTTATAGTCCGGGATCGCGGAAACACGTTTCGCAATAATGTCCCAGGCGCCATCCGGGCCAGTGATCAGTCCTTGGCGCACGGCACGGGCCACATCGTTTTCCGTATAGTGCCCAGCCATTTCATCAGCCGACAGAACCGGAAACATGGTCTGGGCGGATAACAGGCTGGCAAAACCCGTCTCCATCTCGGCTCCCATTGGCGTGCGCAGGCCAGAAGGCTTCGTGGGATCGACTTCGATCCGACCGTCGTGAAACAGAACTGTTTGACCTTTGGCGCCTAAGTTAAACAACGGCGGTGCATTCCGGGGGATGCGTTGTTCTGGCATGTTGTCAGGGTCAGCCCGCCGATCCGGGCCTAAACCGATCCCCCCTTCGCCAATGCCCAGCGAAACACCGTCACCTGTTGCAAATTTGGGATGATGGCACGTGGAACAGGCGATGTTTTTGTTGCCGGACAAGATCGGGTCGTAAAACAAAAGCTGACCCAGTTTGACTTCTGCGGCGCTGTGGCTTGGAAAGTCGTGGTCCGTCAGTGGTTCTGGCACGTTTTGCGCCACGCCCGTTGTAGTCAACACAGATATCAAGCCTGCAACAAAAAGACGGAAAATGGTCATACAGATAAAGACACCCAAGCTGCGTTTCGCCGGGAACTCTCTACACATGCCGCAACAAATTTCACACCCTTTAAACCATCTTCAACCGTAGGATAGGTCACCGCCGCATCGGGTTTCTGACCATTTCTATGCGCTTCAATGGCGTCTGCCGCTTCGGTATAAAGGTTTGCAAAACCTTCCAAATATCCTTCTGGATGTCCCGGTGGAATGCGGCTGACCCGGTTTGCGGCCTCTCCTGCACCAGCGCCATTGCGTGTGATCAATCGTTTGGGCTCTCCGAATGGTGTAAACCAAAGCGCGTTAGGGGATTCCTGCTCCCATTCCAATCCACCTTTATCGCCATACACTCTGATCCGCAGCGCATTTTCATTCCCCGGTGCCACTTGAGAACACCACAGCATACCGCGAGCCCCCCCTTTAAAGCGCAATAGAATATGCCCGTTGTCATCAACCTCGCGTCCGGGAACAAACGCTTGCAAATCCGCGGCAAGACTGTCGCCTTCTAAGCCAGACACAAAACAGGCCAGATTATAGGCATGGGTTCCAATGTCGCCGGTTGATCCCCCGGCACCGGACCGCGCGGGATCCGTGCGCCATTCCGCTTGCTTGAAATCTTGCGCTTCCGTGAGCCAATCTTGTGGATATTCAACCTGAACCACACGAATATTCCCAAGCGCACCGGTCGCGACCAAGTCGCGCGCCTCGCGCACCATCGGGTATGCAGTGTAATTATGCGTCAGGATGAACAAAGCATCCGACTGTTGCGCCACTTTCAGCAATTTCTTGGCATCGGCCAGTGTGGATGTCAGCGGTTTGTCGCAAATCACATGGATCCCACGTTTCAGAAACTCGCGCGCAGCTGCGAAATGCACATGGTTTGGTGTTACAATCGACACAGCTTCAATGCCGTTTTTCAAACGCGCTTCCCGGATCGCCATGGACTTGAAGTCGTCATAAATGCGAGGAATATGAAGCGCTTGACCGCTTTCTTGCGATTTCTGTGGTGTTGATGACAGCGCGCCAGCAACCAATTCGTAACGGTCATCAATGCGCGCGGCGATCCTGTGGACCGCTCCGATAAACGCATCTTTTCCGCCGCCCACCATGCCCAATTGGATACGATGTGTCATTGTTGAATACCCAGCATTTTACGGTTTGCCGCCTCGTCTGTTCCGGCATCTGCGAAATCGTCAAATGCACGTTCCGTGACCCGGATGATGTGATCTTTGACAAACTGCGCCCCTTCGCGGGCGCCGTCCTCGGGGTGTTTCAGGCAACATTCCCATTCAACAACCGCCCAGCCGTTAAAGTCATTGGCCGCCATTTTCGAGAATATCGCAGCAAAGTCCACTTGCCCGTCGCCCAAACTGCGAAACCGCCCTGCGCGATCGACCCAAGGCTGATACCCCGAGTAAACACCTTGACGACCTGTCGGGTTGAACTCGGCATCCTTGACGTGAAACATGCGGATGCGATCTTTGTAAATGTCAATGTTATCAAGGTAATCCATGCATTGCAGAACGTAATGTGATGGATCGTACAACATGCAAGCGCGCGCGTGATTTCCAGTGCGCTCCAAAAACATTTCATAGGTCACACCATCATGCAGATCTTCGCCAGGGTGGATTTCATAACATACGTCCACGCCGCACCCCTCGGCGTGGTTTAAAATCGGGGTCCACCGTTTGGCCAATTCGTCGAACGCCGTTTCAATCAAACCGGCGGGGCGCTGCGGCCAAGGATAGACGTAAGGCCACGCCAAAGCGCCGGAAAACGTTGCATGTGCGCCGATACCCATATGCATCGATGCACTTAAGGCTTTCTTTACCTGATCCACGGCCCATTCTTGACGCGCGGCGGGATTGCCCCGAACGGATTCCGCTGCAAACCCATCAAACGCAGTATCATACGCTGGATGTACAGCCACAAGTTGGCCTTGCAGGTGGGTCGATAATTCGGTCACCGCGATCCCGTTTTCAGCGGCTTGGCCTTTAAACGTGTCACAATAATCCTTGCTTTCGGCGGCCAGATCCAGATCAATCAATCGGGCGTCCCAACTTGGCACTTGTACCCCGACATAGCCGCAGTCCGATGCCCACTTCGTGATCCCATCCCAGGAGTTGAAGGGCGCTTCGTTGCCCGCAAATTGCGCCAAAAATAACGCAGGACCTTTGATATTCTTCACGGTCATTTCTCCAAAGCTGAAGATTGCCGAAAAGCTCGCGGAGACCCGTGTTTA
>CALHST010000444.1 GCA_938038825.1 uncultured Paracoccaceae bacterium
ACCAGCGCGTCACCGCCCAAAAGGCTTAGACCACCTGTTTGCTCCAACAAAAACGCTTCGGATGTCAGGGACAGCGCTTCCAATTCTAAGGCCGTGCCGGGATGCAAGTTCAGCGAAGCACTGGCATCTTTGGCCAGCAACGTCCAACGTCCTTCCGGCGTGGCGATTTGGGCAGCACTCCCGGGCAGATCCACGCGCATATCGCCGGGCCACAACGTGCGAAAAGACAAAGTCATGTCGGGCAGGGACATCGCCAATCCACTGCGCGGATCAGCAAGATCAACACGCTCTAACGTTGCGGCAACGCGTGCAGGAAATCCCCCAAGCGAAACTTGACTGACTTCAGCTTGCCAACCTTCGGACTGGCGATCCGCAAACCACTGTTCTGTCTGCTGTTTCAAGCTAAAACTGGCAAAGCCCCACCAACCGCATCCCAGTAAAATCAATACCAAGACTATCACGATCAGTTTGCGCATCTTTCGGACCCTTTTCCTCGACGTTACTAACCCTTACAGGGGGCAATGCAGGAGGACCAGTCATGTGGGTGTTTGGATACGGAAGCTTATTGTGGAATCCGGGATTTTCGGTGGCCGAGCAAAGCATTGCGACACTGCCGGGGTATGCCCGGTCTTTCTGCATGCGGTCGATCCACCATCGCGGCACCGAAGAAGATCCCGGACTTGTCTTGGCATTGGACGCAATCGAGGGCACCGAATGCGAAGGGCTGGCGCTGCGGGTCGAACCCGGAACCGAAGACGAGACTTTGGCTTACTTGCACGAACGCGAGCTGATTTCGTCAGCTTATTTGGAAAAGACCTGTAAAGTCAGGTTGCGCGATGGGCGAATTGTTGACGCGGTGACCTATGTCATTGACGCGGATCATGTGCAATATTGCGGTGGTCTTCCGTTGGAAGAACAAGCCCAAATCATCGCCAACGCCGTTGGCGGACGGGGCCCAAACACGGAATATCTGTTCAACACAGCCCAACATTTGAACGAGCTGGGTCTTGTTGATGCAGATTTGGAGTGGTTAGTGATGCGCGTGCGCACTCTTTGAGCACAAAAATGGTACGTCCTTGCCCAATTTGTGGCGCAGTGCTGTGCAACACCCTACACTAGACACGCCAGTAAAAACAACGAGAGCAGTCCATGGCGGAACGCAAACAAGAGGCAAAAGCCGTCTTCTCAAGACCTTGGATTCAAGTGGTCCAGATCTTGGTTGTGATGGGGTTAACCGGTATCGGCGCTTACTTGGCGCTGCCCCGTGTGATGTCCGTTTTCCTGTCAAACCTCTATTTGAACGGATTTATCTTATTCGTCCTTGTGATCGGGATCTTTGTTTGCCTGTTTCAGATCTTTCAGGTCATTTTTTCGGTCGGCTGGCTTAAACGCTTTACCACCGAAGGCATCGAAGCGGGTAAGGCCCCCCAACTTCTGGCTCCTTTGGCCACCTTGCTGGGATCACGCGGCGCCAACACGCAAATCGGATCGTCGTCCTCCCGGTCTATTCTGGACTCGGTTGGAACCCGGATCGACGAAGTGCGCGACATCACGCGCTATATCGTCAACCTGTTGATTTTTTTGGGTCTTTTGGGGACGTTCTATGGGTTGGCAACCACAGTTCCCGGCGTCGTGGACACCATCCGATCGCTTGCGCCACAGGATGGCGAAAGCGGGGCCGCAAGCTTTAGCCGCCTTCTGGTTGGTCTGGAAGATCAACTGAATGGTATGGGCGTGGCGTTCTCGTCCTCTCTCTTGGGGCTCGCGGGATCTTTGGTCGTGGGGCTTTTGGAACTGCTTGTGAGCCATGGGCAAAACCGGTTCTATCGCGAACTCGAAGAATGGTTGTCCTCCATTACGCGGCTCAGTTTCTCTGCCGGCGACGATTCTGGCAGCGGCGAAATGGGCGCAATGGCCAGTGTTCTGGATCACATGGCTGAACAGATGGAAAGTCTGCAACAGATGTTCACGCAGTCGGACATCAGCCGGGCCATGATCGACGAAAAACTGGGCGCATTGGTGGATTCCGTCAATGGCATGACCCAACGCATGGATATTGCGGGGGAGTCTACCAACGGTTCTGCATTGGACCGAATTGCAGACGGTCAAGAACGCCTGATCGCCGTGATGGAACAGGGCGGGGGTGCGGGCGGCGATGGTATGGATGCCGAAAGCCGGATGCGCCTGCGCAACATGGATGTGCAATTGCTGCGCATTCTGGAAGAAATCAGTGCTGGACGACAAGAAAGCATCACGGAACTGCGCACCGACTTGCATGCGTTGATCCGCGCTGTCAGCGGTGAAGATCGCGGCACAGTCGCGCAGCGCTTGCGTGGCAAAACTCCTGGCCTTGGTGAGTAGCCATGGCTCTGTCGCGGCGCACTGGTCAACGGTTTCAGAACTCTATCTGGCCCGGCTTCGTGGATGCGATGACTGGCTTGTTGCTGGTTTTGTTCTTTGTTCTGACCATCTTTATGATCGTGCAATTTGTGCAAAGCGAAACGATCACCGGGCAGGAAAGTGAACTAGACGAATTAGCAGGCGACGTTGCTGCGCTTGCCCAGTCTCTTGGGTTAGAACGCCAACGCGGCGCGCAGCTCGAGGCTGAATTGGGGGAGTTGTCGTCCAATTTGACCAACGCGGAAACGCAAATTGCCGCTCTCACGGCGGAACGGGATAGAACAACCGCATCCTTGGCCGAGGCAGAAACGCGCATTACCTCGTTCGAGGCGCAGGTTGCCGCATTGATTTCGGAACGTGATGGGGCATTGGGCCGCGTGAGTGATCTGGAAACTGTGCAAGCAGATCTGGAAGCGCAACAAACACAGTTGTTGTCGGAACAAGAGGCGCTGAACCTTGCTCTGTCACAGGCGCGTACTGAAATCGACGCGGGCGTCGAAGCGGCCCGATTGGCGGCGGCACAGCGCGAAGCCTTTGATGCCATGGTTGCCGACCTGCAACGCGAAAACGCAGAAGCGAACGACACCACGGCCGCGCTAGGTGCTAACTTGCAAGCAGCCCAAGAGGCGCTGAGCGCTGAGGAAACGGCCCGATTGGCAGAAGCAGCAGCGGCCGAAGCGCTGCGCGCCAGGCTTGAGAGCGCAGATGCCGAATTGACTGCGATGACCTTGACGCTGGAAGCGCAACGCCAAAAAGCCGAAGAAACACTCACGCTATTGGCGGCCGCGGAATCCGCGCAGGAAGATCTGGATACCCAGCTGATCACCGCACTTCTTAGGCTGCAAGAGGCGGAAACCACGCAGAAAAACAGCGATGAGGCTGCATTGCAGCAGGCGCGCGCATTGCAGCAGGAAATTGATACGTTGCGCGGCGCCAACACGGAACTGCAAGCACAAGTGGCGGCCTCTCAGGCCGAACTTGATGGGCTTCGGTCGGTCCAAAATGATGGCGCATCTGCCTTGAACGATGCGCGAAATCGGATTGCCGAACTCGAGGCACAAGTTGCAACCGACACCTCGCGCGCCAATTCGCGTATCTCGCAATTGAACGCAGAACGTCAAAAAGCACAAGCAGACCTAACCGCGTTGCAAGACGAACAACAAATCCTGCGGGCGCAATTGGTAACAGCGTTGCAGCGATTGGAACAGGTTGAAGCAACTGTCACAGTTGATCGCGACACCTTGCGCCAACAGTTACGTGATGCGCTTGCTGCGAAACTGGCGGCTGAAACTCTTGCCGGTGATCAAACCACAGAAGCCGAAAAACAAGCCGCCCTTCTGGCGCAGGCTCAAAAAACGCTTACGGAAGAAGAAGAAATCAGCACGCAGGCGCAACGTCAGGCCGCATTGTTAAGCCAGCAAGTCACCGCGTTGCGCAACCAGTTGAGCGAATTGCAAGGCTTGCTGGATGCCGCCAAAATTCAGGACGCATCCCGCGACATTCAATTGCAATCTCTGGGGTCCGAGCTGAACACCGCCCTAGCCCGAGTAGCTGCCGAAGAACGGCGCCGCCGCGAATTAGAAGAGGCAGAACGCCAGCGGCTGGAAGCAGAACGACAGCGTCTGCTGGAAGAACAACAGCGCCTTTCAAATGAATCTGTGGATCTGCAGAAATATCGGTCGGAATTCTTTGGTCGCCTGCGGGATATCCTGGGTACGCAAGAAGGCGTGCGGATTGTCGGCGACCGGTTTGTCTTCTCGTCCGAAGTTCTCTTCCCACCGGGTGGTGCTGAATTGTCCTTTGCGGGTCAGGGCGAAATTGCGAAGATTGCAAATCTCTTGCGCCAAATTGCCGATGACATCCCGTCGGAAATCGATTGGGTTCTGCAGGTCGATGGTCATACAGACAATATTCCTCTCTCCGGGAATGGATTGTTTGCTGATAACTGGGAACTTAGCCAGGCGCGCGCGTTGTCTGTCGTGAAGCACATGGTCAATGTTCTGGGCATCCCACCGGGTCGGTTGTCGGCGAACGGGTTTGGCCAATATCAACCGATCAATCCTGAAAACACGCGCGAAGCGCGGGCCCAAAACCGTCGAATCGAAATCAAGTTCACCGAAAAGTAACGCGCCAGCCCAACGGGTTTTCTGCCTGGGCTTTATTCGATAATTGTGACCGTGGTTGTTGTGTCGCTGATCACTGCACCATTGCGCATCATTTGCACTGTGCCGGTGTATGTTCCGGGCTGAAACCACGCAGCTCCTTGTGTCCGACGTCCACCGGCACGAAAGAATTGTGCCTGAGCTTTCGTCAACTCAACGGTGTTTTCAAAGACAACATTGCCACTGTTGTCGCGGATTTCCATGACAAGCGTGTCGCCAGTTCGGCTGCCGAACGCGTAACCCCACAAAACAAGAGCTGAACTTGTCGCAGGCAGGGTTTCGCTGCCCGCAGTGCCCGATTTGACGGTACTATAGTCTGGAATTTCGGCCGCAAATCCTGCGTCTATAACACCGCCCGCTTGATAGGTTGGGGGCGTAGACCACAAAGTTTCAGATGGCGCGACCTGGCAGGTCTTTTGGCCACTGGGGTTAAATGGGTCAATGGTTTTCCCGTTGTGGCGCACACTGAGATGCAGATGCGGAAATTGCGTTTTTCCTGACAGCCCAACCGCGCCCAGAATATCGCCAGCGGCAATGCGATCCCCGGTTTTGACCCGCACAGATCCCTGTTTCATATGACAATATTGCGTTTCCCAACCGTCACCGTGGTCGATGACCAGGCCGTTTCCGCATTCTTTGCCTTTTGCCGCAGCGGCGGTTTCTGGCGTATAAAGCCGATCAATGATCGTATTGCGCGTGCCTTTCACAACACCCGCAGCGGCTGCAAGAACGGGCACATCGCGTGCCAGATCGGCTTCGCTGCGCAAGGCAAAATCGGTGCCTTTATGCCCATTATAGCTGAGAGGTTGGCAGGTGAAGTCCGTATATCCCGGACCCGGATCTGCATCGACATAGTTTTGAATGAAACAAGGTTGGTCTTCGCCCAAGTTGCACGCAATCGGGATACTTAGCCTGATATCCTGCGCAAACACGGGGCTTGCGCAGGAGACTGCCGTTGCGACCGCAATCGCACCGCGCATCTTAGTCCGCCGTCAGCAAGGGCGGTTTGTTTTTGCCAAGCTGCGGTTTTGCGGGGCCTTCGACGCGCAAATCAAGTTTGCCGTCTTTGACGCCAACTTTCACCACACCGCCTTTGGCCAGTTTGCCAAACAGAAGCTCTTCGGCCAGCGGCTTTTTGATGTGCTCTTGAATGACGCGACCCAACGGACGTGCGCCCATCTTGTCATCATAGCCTTCATTCGCAATCCACTCAGCGGCCGGGCGAGTCAGTTCGATACTGACACCCCGATCCAAAAGTTGCGCTTCAAGCTGCAGAACAAATTTCTCGACCACTTGCAGGATTGTATCCTTGGGCAGAGGAGAGAACGAGATCACTGCGTCCAAACGATTGCGGAATTCTGGGGTAAACGTCCGTTCAATTGCCGCGGTGTCTTCGCCTTCGCGCCGATCCCGACCAAAGCCAATCGCAGCTTTCGCTTGCTCGGCGGCACCCGCGTTAGAGGTCATAATCAAAACCACATTGCGGAAATCGACTGTGCGACCATTGTGATCCGTCAGCTTGCCGTGGTCCATCACCTGCAACAGGATATTGTACACATCCGGGTGCGCTTTTTCCATTTCGTCCAGCAACAACACACAGTGGGGATGTTGGTCCACACCGTCTGTCAGCATGCCGCCCTGATCAAACCCGACATAGCCGGGAGGTGCGCCAATCAGGCGAGAGACCGCGTGTTTCTCCATGTATTCGGACATGTCGAACCGCAGCATTTCAACCCCAAGAATATCCGCGAGTTGTTTTGCAACCTCGGTCTTACCGACACCGGTTGGACCTGCGAACAAATAGTTGCCAATCGGCTTTTCCGGTTCCCGCAGGCCAGCACGGGCCAGTTTGATGGCAGAGGACAATGCTTCGATGGCAGGATCCTGACCAAAAACCACCCGTTTCAGGCTGGTTTCCAGATCTTTCAGCACTTCGGCATCGTCCTTGGACACGCTTTTGGGTGGAATGCGCGCAATCTTGGCGACCACCGCTTCAATCTCTTTGACGCCGATGGTTTTGCGGCGCTTGGATTCCGCGACAAGATGCTGTGCGGCGCCGGCTTCGTCGATCACATCAATGGCTTTGTCCGGCAATTTGCGATCATTGATATAACGCGCAGACAACTCCACCGACGTTTTAATCGCCTCGTTGGTATATTTGATGCCATGGTGGTCTTCGAAATAGGGCTTCAGACCCCGCAGAATTTTCACGCTGTCATCAACAGAGGGTTCATTTACGTCGATTTTCTGGAACCGGCGCGACAAGGCGCGGTCTTTTTCAAAATGCTGGCGAAATTCTTTGTAGGTGGTCGAACCCATTGTGCGTAACTTGCCGCCCTGCAATGCAGGTTTCAGCAGGTTAGAGGCATCCATAGCCCCGCCTGACGTCGCACCAGCACCAATCACAGTGTGAATCTCGTCAATAAACAGAACACCATCCGGGTGGTCTTCTAATTCGGTGACCACGGCTTTCAGCCGTTCTTCAAAGTCGCCGCGATAGCGGGTGCCCGCAAGCAATGCGCCCATGTCGAGCGAAAAGATCGTCGTTTCAGACAAAACTGCAGGGGTTTCACCGGCAACAATTTTGCGGGCAAGACCTTCGGCAATGGCTGTTTTGCCAACACCGGGATCTCCAACCAACAAAGGATTGTTCTTGCGACGGCGGCACAGCACTTGAATGCACCGCTCAACCTCGTGATCGCGACCGATCAGCGGATCAATGTCGCCTTCCCGAGACTTGGCGTTCAAATCCACACAATATTTGGCCAGCGCGGATTCTTTCTTTTCGCCTTCTGTGACACCTTGCGGTTCATCTTCGGTCTCTGGCGCACCGGATACAGAACGCGCCTCGCCATATGATGGGTCTTTGGCAACACCATGTGCGATGAAATTCACCGCGTCATACCGGGTCATTTCCTGTTCCTGCAGGAAATAAGCCGCGTTTGATTCGCGTTCTGCAAAGATGGCGACCAAAACATTGGCGCCTGTGACCTCTGTCCGGCCGGAACTTTGCACGTGAATTGCCGCGCGTTGGATCACGCGCTGGAAGGCAGCTGTCGGAACAGCTTCAGAGCCTTCTATCTCTGTGACCAGATTTGCCAGATCTTCATCTACAAATTCAATCAATGTCTGGCGCAGTTCTTCGGTGTCCACGCTGCAGGCTTTCATCACCTTCAGTGCGTCCGGCTCATCAACCAAAGCCAGGAGTAAATGTTCTAGTGTAGCGAACTCGTGTCTACGTGCATTGGCTAAGGCCAGCGCCGAATGAATCGCCTGCTCAAGTGTTGTCGAAAATGAAGGCACTGTTTTGTGCTCCTTCTTATCGGGGTTGGCCGGGGGCGTGGCGGGATAGTCAGAGGCCCCGTACCAAAGTTCTGGCGCACCAACCATGGCCTCATATTATTAGAGTTTGGTTGATAGAGCGTCAGCTTCAAGGGTTTTCTTTCAATTTAGTGCTCACAAAAAGCGCATGAGATTGAAACATTGCGGGGATGATGGTTTCAAAAATTGTCCTTCCGGGTGCGCGTTTCGGTAAATACCTCTTTGGGATCAGTGCCTTGCATGCCAAGTGCCGCTGCCAACTCTGCAGTGTGCGCCCGCAAAAATGGGTTTGTCGCCAGTTCGTCAGATAAAATCGACGGCACAGTGGGCGTTCCTGTTTTGCGAGCAGCATCAATTTGTTCTGCCCGTTTTTGCAGCGCTAGGTTGTCTGGATCGACGCTTAAGGCGAATTTGGCGTTCGAGGCGGTGTATTCATGCCCAGAATATACAACTGTGTCGCCGGGCAGGGTGGTGAACTTGGACAGGCTTTCCCACATTTGCGGCATTGTGCCCTCGAACACGCGTCCACACCCCAGTGCCATCAAGCTGTCGGCGGTAAATACAGCCTTCGCAGCAGGGAAATGAAAGGCCACATGCCCAATAGTGTGCCCTGAGACGTCAAACATCACACCGGTTTCGTTTCCGATGGACAGTCTGTCCCCATCGCTCAGGGCCACATCCAATTTGGGCAGGCGGTCTTTGTCTGCGGCATTGCCCACAACCTTTGCCGGGTGTTTGGCAAGTACGCCGTCCAGACCTTCGACATGGTCCCAATGGTGATGCGTGATAAGGATCAGATCCAACGACCACCCTTTGTCCTCAAGTGCTGCCAGAATCGGCGCTGCTTCGGGGATATCGACCAGTGCGGTCGTTCCGGTTTCCGGGTCATGGGCCAAAAAGGCATAATTGTCTTGCAGGCAGGGGATCGTAAGAATCTCGAGGGGCATGGGCTTTTGTCCGATCTCTGGTACGGTTATGGAAAGGGTGGCGCATCCGACCCGCGACTGCAAGCAACACAGCAAAGGCACGCCTGTGCATCTGGACGTACAAGACCTGAGAACCTTTTATTACCGCAATGCTTTAGGGCGTGCGGTGGCTGCGAATTTGCGGGCACGGGTCACGCAGTTGTGGCCAGAGGCCAAAGGTCAAACCGTTGTGGGTTATGGGTTTGCGGCCCCGTTGCTGCGGCCTTATTTGGCTGATGCGCGGCGGGTCATGGCATTGATGCCGGGACCACAAGGGGTGATGCCTTGGCCCTCTAACCAGCCCAATGTCGCGGTGCTGTGTCATGAAACAGAATGGCCTGTGGAAACGGGCCATGTGGATCGGTTGATCATGATGCATGGGCTGGAAACATCCGAGGACGCATCGAACTTGTTGGAAGAAGTCTGGCGGGTCTTGGGCCCAGGCGGCAAAGTTTTGATCATTGTGCCCAACCGCGCAGGCCTTTGGGCCCGCAGAGATGCTACGCCGTTTGGATATGGGCGCCCTTATTCAATTGGCCAGTTAGAAGCGCAGCTGCGGAAACACCAATTCCTGCCGGAGCGTCAACTTGGGGCGCTGTACCAATTCCCCTCGCACCGCCGGATCTGGATGAAGTCAGCCACGATCTTTGAAAAGGCGGGGCGCGTCATGCCGCGGGCCTTGGCTGGCGGGGCACTGATCCTTGAGGCGTCCAAACGGGTGTACCCGCCCAAAGGCCGCGTGAAGCGATTGCCCCAACCCCGTGCTTTACCGGTTCTGGAAGGCATCACCAAACCTGTCGCAGGACGGATGGGGTAATGCGCTGCAACAGCCACAATACTTAGGTCATTCTGAAAGCTGCATTTTGTCAGCGTTGCGCCTGTGCCAATTCACGGCTTGGTAGGAATTGAAAACAACGCGCGCTTGTCTCTGGGCAAGTGCGATCGAAGCGCCTAGCTTTTGCGAATGGGCTATCAAGATGATGTCGCGGTGTTGGCAAAGATTGTGCAAGAGACAGATCCGTCTTTTGGCACAGTTGATGGTGCCCAGATTGATAGGGTGTTGGCGGATTTAATACACTCTGCCAAAACGGATGACCTGCATCGTGTCATGTTTCGGATGATGGCACTGATGGCCTTGCCAAGAAATGGGCACAGCCGGATCATCCCGAACGACGCGATTGACGTGTTGCCAATACGCTTTGTCGCGCTGGGCAGGGGCATCTATGTGACTGATTGCACATCAGACCTGCGTATTGCGTTGGATCATCGCGTGATTGCCGTGAATGGGGTTGCGGTCGAGGATATCCTGTCTGCAGGGCAGCCTTATCTTGCTGGCACAGATATGCGCCGTCGGGTCGTGGGGGCAATATTACTGGCATGGCCCGAAGCGGTCGCAATTCTGATCGGGCAAGAGAACGGTCCCGTCTGTACCTATGATCTGATGTCACCCAGCGGGGTGGTCACACAGTTACAAGTTTCAACAACTCTGCGCGCACCGGCCACACATTATTACCCCATCAGCGAACACGGCGGCGCACATGCGCATCGGGACCTCACAAATCTGGCCAAAGTGGTGCACATGCCGACATCTGGGTGTCTGCATGTTCAATTGCCAAGTTTCTTTTGCCCGAGTTCCAAAAAAATGGAAGCAGAGTTGAAAGGGGCGTCTTATGCCATCGGCCAGCAACCAAACGCCAGATTGATTTTTGATGTGCGGGGCAACACAGGCGGGGACTTTCTAAGGACACGTCCATTTCTGCATGACATTCAGAAAACCTGGAAGGGCAGGGAATACGTGGTGTTGGTGGATAAGTTCACATTTTCTGCGGCCATCGTCTTTGTGGCGATTTTGACAACAACCTTGTCAGGCTGTCGTGGGATAATCGGCGAGACCATGGGAGACAACACGCAGTTTTACGCCGAAGGAGAGAGCATCACACTCCCGCAGTCTGGTTGTGTGCTGCGGTATTCGTCTGCGTATCACGATTGGAAAACCGGTCGGGCAGAGGTGACGACACCCAAGGACATTGCCCCGCATCTTGTGGCAGCTGGCACCCTTGATCCCGACGTTTCAATCGACATGACCGCGACTGATCTGCGTGCCGGACATGATCCTTCGCTGCAAGCCGCGTTGCAACGCTTGTCCCAGCAATAGCCTATTGGGCTCATATGAATTGTCCTTGGGATGATCTTTGCAGACCCCTGCCCGAAAGATCGGGGCCCAACTTTTGATCAAATGACCCATCAATGGGTAAGTTCTTTGCCACGGAATCGCAGGGATTCCATCAAAACACAGCGGATTTTTGTGTTTCCGAACAGTGCAAAAGGGTCGCACCTGAGCCAAGCGTTTGAAAACCTTAACAAACCCGAATTAGATGGTGAAATATCGGTAGTTGCGGGCTGCAAAATGCTCTGCTATGCCCCGCGTGATTTTCGCGGGTTTTGTTACCATGGCCCGCAGGAACGATCTCGGTGGGTTCCACTCGACCCAAGACCCGAGGCAAAGTACTGAAGGGATGGATGTGTCCGAACCAGCTTCGATTTCCACAGGCATAGCTGCGCGCTATGCGACTGCCGTTTATGATCTGGCCAAAGAAGAGGGCAAGATCAAGAACCTTGAGACAGATTTGGATGGGCTGACAACAGCCCTTGCGGAAAGCGGCGACTTTAATGCGCTGATCAATTCGCCAATCTATTCTCGGGATGAACAGGGTGCTGCGATTGCGGCGCTGTCCAAGAAAATGAAACTGTCCCCTATCACGGGCAACACGCTGAGCCTGATGGCATCGAAGCGTCGTTTGTTTGTGTTGCCTCAGCTGGTGGCCGCACTGCGTGCAGCCATTGCCGAGGATAAAGGCGAAGTGACAGCTGACGTGATCAGCGCCAAGGCGTTGACCAAAGCTCAGTCTGACAAGCTGCGTGCGTCGTTGAAGACGACCACCGGCAAAGATGTCACCATAAACGCGACCGTTGATGAGAGCCTCATCGGCGGTCTTATTGTTAAGGTAGGTTCGAAAATGATCGACACGTCGATCCGCTCGAAGCTTGCCGCACTCCAGAATACAATGAAAGAGGTCGGATAACATGGGTATCGAAGCCGCAGAAATCTCTGCGATCCTCAAGGACCAGATTAAGAATTTCGGTCAGGAAGCCGAAGTCGCTGAAGTTGGCCGTGTGCTAAGCGTGGGTGACGGGATTGCCCGCATCCATGGTTTGGACAATGTCCAAGCTGGTGAAATGGTCGAATTCCCCGGCGGAATCATGGGCATGGCCCTGAACTTGGAAGCCGACAATGTGGGCGCCGTGATCTTCGGGTCCGACCGCGACATTAAAGAAGGCGACACGGTTAAGCGGACAAAGTCTATCGTTGACGTTCCTGTTGGCCCCGAATTGCTGGGTCGCGTTGTGGATGGTCTGGGGAACCCGCTGGATGGCAAGGGCCCGATCAATTCCAAAGAACGCAGTATTGCGGATTCCAAAGCGCCGGGCATTATCCCACGTAAATCTGTTCACGAGCCGATGGCGACAGGTCTGAAATCTGTTGATGCGATGATCCCAATTGGTCGTGGCCAGCGCGAGCTGATCATTGGTGACCGCCAAACCGGTAAAACGGCTGTGGCTTTGGACACCATCCTGAACCAGAAATCCTATAACGAAGCCGCAGGCGACGACGAAAGCAAAAAGCTTTACTGCGTTTATGTGGCGATTGGCCAAAAGCGTTCGACTGTGGCACAGTTGGTGAAGAAACTCGAAGAAGCGGGCGCGATGGAATATTCCATCGTCGTGGCCGCGACAGCGTCTGAACCTGCGCCTTTGCAGTTCTTGGCGCCTTATGCGGCGACATCCATGGCGGAATACTTCCGCGACAATGGCAAGCACGCGTTGATCATCTATGATGATTTGTCCAAGCAAGCGGTTGCCTATCGCCAGATGTCCTTGCTTCTGCGTCGTCCACCCGGACGTGAAGCCTATCCTGGTGACGTTTTCTATCTCCACTCCCGCTTGTTGGAACGCTCTTCGAAGTTGAACGAAGATCACGGTTCCGGTTCGCTGACGGCTCTGCCCGTGATTGAGACCCAAGGCGGCGACGTGTCTGCGTTTATTCCGACAAACGTGATTTCGATCACCGATGGCCAGATCTTCCTTGAAACAGAACTGTTCTACCAAGGGATCCGTCCTGCTGTGAACACAGGCTTGTCCGTTTCGCGTGTTGGTTCGTCCGCACAAACAAACGCGATGAAATCTGTGGCCGGTCCGGTGAAACTGTCCCTCGCTCAGTATCGCGAGATGGCGGCGTTTGCGCAGTTTGGGTCTGACTTGGATGCCTCAACTCAGCAGTTGCTGAACCGGGGTGCGCGTTTGACAGAGCTGATGAAGCAGGCGCAGTATTCGCCGCTGACCAATGCTGAAATCGTCTGCGTAATTTACGCAGGCGTGAACGGTTACTTGGACAAGCTGGATGTCAAAGACGTGGGCCGCTTTGAAGCGGGCATGTTGGCGCATCTGCGCGGTAAGCACCAAGACCTTCTCGACCATATCACCAAAGATGATCCAAAGATCAAAGGTGAGGCGGAAGACAAGATCAAGGCGGCGCTGGACGCGTTTGCAGCAGATTTCGCATAAGGAGGTAGGCATATGCCTTCTCTGAAGGATCTGAAAAACAGGATCGAGTCGGTCAAATCGACCCGCAAGATCACCAAGGCCATGCAGATGGTTGCGGCTGCAAAATTGCGCCGCGCCCAGGAATCTGCGGAAGCCAGCCGCCCGTATACCGAGCGGTTTAACGCGGTGATGGCGGGTTTGGCGGCATCGGTCGGTGACAATGAAGGCGCGCCCAAACTGCTCAGCGGTACTGGCAACGACCAAGTTCACTTGCTTGTTGTCATGACAGCAGAGCGCGGTTTGTGCGGCGGGTTCAACTCGAACATCGCCAAGCTCGCACGCAGCCATGCAGTTGACCTTCAAGCAGCAGGCAAGACCGTGAAGGTTCTGACTGTTGGCAAGAAAGGTCGCGATGCAATCAAACGCGATTTGGGCGACATGTTTGTCGGCCACGTGGATCTGAGCGAAGTGAAGACC
>CALHST010000445.1 GCA_938038825.1 uncultured Paracoccaceae bacterium
CCGTCAACAGCCTTGGGTGTTCGCGCCCATCCATGCGTGTTGAAACCAATGGCCGACAGGCTGCGCGCACAGGCAGTACCAAGGGCGCCAAGACCCAGAACAGTCACCTTTCGATCCCACGCCACCGGGGGTGAAACGGGATCCCAAGTGCCTGGCGTCGCAGTAATGTGGGTGTCCATGCCAAGATGGTGACGCAGCACGTGGCCCGTGACCCATTCGACCATACCTTGGGTCAGGCTGTGATCAACCATGCGACACAAAGGCAGCGTCAAAGTGCGGTTTTCCACGATTGTCTCGACCCCAGCCCACAAACTCAGCACAGCCTTGCAGCGCGTATATGGCGTGAAATCCTGCACGTCAGAGTTCGGTGCATAGATCACATAGTCCACATCGGCTGGCGGTATATCTGTGGACATGGCGATGTCGCTCAGACCTACGTCTGCAAAGGCGGCACGCAAGGGGGCTTCGTATTGTTCCCACCGGATGGGGAGTGCTGCAAACCTGATATTGGGCATCTTAACGCGGCCTGTGCACATGGGCGGATTGAACAAGCCCAAACGCCACCAGCAAGACCATCATGGCAGACCCACCATAGCTGACCAATGGCAAGGGCACTCCCACCACAGGTGCCAAGCCCATGACCATCGACATGTTAACGGCGAAAAACAGGAAGAAGTTGAGCGCGATACCCAAGATCAGCAAATTCGAAAAGCGATCCCGGTTCACCAGCGCAGAGCTGACGCAAAACACAATAATCAGAGTGTAGATGAGCAACAGGGTAAAGCCCCCCATAAACCCAAATTCCTCGGCCAATGTGGTAAAGATAAAGTCAGTATGTTTCTCGGGCAGGAAGTTCAGCCGCGACTGTGTGCCCTGCATAAATCCGCGCCCAGTCCATCCACCAGATCCCAAGGCAATCTTGGATTGGGTAATATGGTACCCTGCACCAAGAGGGTCTTGCGAAGGATCAAGGAAGGTATCAATCCGGCTGTATTGGTAATCCTTGAGCAATTGCCAAGGGGTTCCACGGAACTGAAAAACAGCAGTGATTAATCCAACACCAGACGCAATAACCGCAACGAAATAGGCCCAATGCACACCCGCCAGAAACATTAATCCGCCCCCAGCTGTGACCAACAGGATAGAGGTCCCCAAGTCAGGTTGGCGCAAGACCAGTGCCGTTGGCACAAGGATCAGGGCAATTGGCAAAACCACCCAAAATGGTCGGGACGTTTTGGTGGTTGGCAACGCATCATAATAGGCGGCCAACGCCATCACCAAGGTGATTTTCATTAACTCGGATGGCTGAAGCCGCATAAAACCCAAATCGATCCAGCGCTGCGCGCCCATACCAACAGAGCCAAAAAACTCGACACCCAAAAGCAGCAGAACCGACCCGCCATATGCAACAGCGGCCAATGATCGCCAGAACCAGATCGGGATCATTGCGACGCTCAGCATCAAGATAAAACCGACCGCGAACCGTTTGGCTTGCGGTTCGGCCCAAACCGAGAAATTTCCACCAGCCACAGAAAACAGCATCAGGAATCCGATTCCAGATGCTGTGGCGAGCAAAATGGCCAATGGCCAGTTCAGGTGCAGAAACTTTCGGGGTCCGGAGGGGACATGTTTTACCGTATACTCAAGGTAACTCATGCTTGCTCCTCGGGCGTGCCCACCCCACGGGCGATTGGCCGAACATTGCGCAACCGTTCTTGTTGCGATTTGATCCGTGCCCGATCCTTGGTTGGGTAGGCTTCAAGGGGCGGTTCGCCATCATAGAGGGCTTGTAATGTGATATCGCGCGCAATCGGCGCGGCGGCTTTTGATCCGCCCCCACCGTGTTCAATGACCACGCACACGGCAAAGCGGGGGTCATCGACGGGCGCAAAATTGACGAACAAGGCGTGGTCGCGCCGTTCCCAAGGCAGGTCCTCATTACGAGAAACGCCCAGTCTGCGTTCTTCGGTGGTGATATTACGCACTTGGCTTGTGCCGGTCTTGCCAGCCATGCGCATCCCGTCTGCGATAATCCGTGATCCATAAGCTGTACCGCGACGATCATTTACCACCTGCTGCATGGCCCGGCGCAGACGTTGAAGATTGTTTGGATTTACACCAATGGATTCTCCTTCGGTTGACGGTGTTTCCACCCCATCAACCGACTTGATCAAGCGTGGCTTGATCGCTCGTCCCGTTGCAATGCGGGCTGACATGACAGCCAACTGCAAGGGGGATGCCAGCATATAGCCTTGCCCGATGGACGCATTTACCGTGTCGCCGATCACCCAATCCTGCTTGTGTGCTTTAAATTTCCAGTCTTTCGTGGGCGTCAGGCCCCGCGCCACAGCCGACATGGGAATATCGAAACGTTCACCCAAGCCAAAACGATTGGCCATTGCTGTGATCTTCTCAATTCCAACTTTCAAAGCCAGATCGTAGTAATAGACATCACAGCTTTGCTTTAGAGAATTGGCCAAATCCATCCAGCCGTGCCCGCCCCGCTTCCAGCAATGGAAACGACGTCCGGCAACCTCTAGGTGACCGGGGCAATAGGCGGTATCTTCCGATGTGACGATGCCATCTTCAAGCGCGGCAAGGGCCGTGATCATTTTAAAGGTGGAGCCGGGCGGATAGGTGCCTTGGACAGTTTTTGTGGCCAGTGGGCGGTAAATATTGTCCGTCAGGCTTTTGTAATTCGCGACCGAA
>CALHST010000446.1 GCA_938038825.1 uncultured Paracoccaceae bacterium
GGGCGACTTGTTCCGCCTCGAGCTCTGCGATCAGGTTCATCTGATCTTCTCCTAATGTTTGCCCATGGTTGTTCCATGGAGGTTTTCGCGTCCTCAGAGCTCCTATCTTCTGACCGGGTCCACCGCAGTGCCCGTAGGAGAATTCAGGTCGTCATTCCTTCGTCAGTGCTTTTGGCAATCGCGGGGCAGAAGCGCACCCAATAGCCAAAAGGTCCACGAAGAGATTCTCTGGGTGAACATGCGGCTTTTAGGGGGGATGCCGGGACAAATCAAGCATTCTGTGGCAGGGTTCGACAAGGTTGCAATTGTTTGTATCAAAAAGCTGACAAGTCGAAGGATTGGAGTTCTTTGAGCGTCTGCTCCGAGTTCAAATCTACTGATTTTTTGCCGTCTTAAAAAGCTTTGCAAAGTAATTATCGACACCTTGTCGCTTTGCGTTGAGCATCACCTTGGTTGCGATTTCATCTTCTGGCCTGCTAGCCTTTATCATGGTCGGCACATTGTGAACGACGTTGGCAAAGGCGCGTGCCTTTTTGAGGTTTTCTGTGGACCTGATTTCTATCAAAGCGATGTAAAGGACATACAATACTTCTGAGTGGTCGTTCATCAAATCCTTTTCATTTCAGATTATTCTTGTCCGCGCCAATTACTGCAACTTTAGGCGTGACGCAAATGTAATAAAGTTTCGCTGGCCCGCCATCTACCAGTCTTGTCCAAGGATGACCCCGAGCTGGCACCTATCATCTGACGAATTGTGCCGGATGCCTCAGCGAGCCCAAATGTAAGTTGAAATTGAACCTTTGTCGCCTTCATATAGCTTTAACCGTTAGAAGAAAGCACCATGCCGAAGCGCGAACTCTTGATCGATGGCATCAAGCCAAACGACCTTGTGAACCTGGGTGGCTTGGAAGCCTATGCGCTCGCAGGGCGACCAATTGTTTTCTCTGTTGGTGATGCAGAAGTCCTTGCTGAGTTCACCAAATCAGAAAAAGTACTTCTCGTTGAAATTGCAGTTGTGGAAAAGGGAGGCGAAGGTGTGCTTCCTGTGTTGATCGATACTATCGAAAAAGCTGCGTTGAGTAGGTATTTTTCTGCAATCGAATGGTCTGTTCTTGCAAGAAACTGTTCCACACCAAATCTGAAATTGATGCGGGTTCTAGAGAAAATCGGCTTCGAAGTGCATCGGCCTCAAAGTGGTGCTGAGTTCTATTGGCAGCGACGATCCATTAATGACTCTCTGTTGCAACGAACCCCGCGCTAGTTCCGCTTACTCGGCGGTTATCTATATCAATTCTTGCCAGCTAATCTTACTCGGAAGGGGTGTCCGGGTCGTCGGCTCGAACAACGGCTTAATCGCCAGAGTGGTGAAGCGCCATTCACGGCTTGTTGCGCTGGCCAGAGGCGAGAACAAGGACATCCAGAGTGTTGTCACGGCCCTGATCACGCAGACCCGGAAATTGCCCAAAGAACTGTATTTGTCGCTGACATGGGACCAAGTACCTGAGATCGCCAGACATGTGGCGTGCAACATGGCGACAAAGATTGATGTCTATTTTTGTGATCCGCAATCACCCCACTCGGCAGATTGCTGACGCAATCGCCTGCTGGGCAATGCATGGCAACGCGGTAGCAACGAGAACACCAACCAGCATCTTAAGCAGAAATTCCCAAAAAGCACTGATATATCGGGCTTTAGTCAAGCTAGACTCAGCGCCGTCGCGCGTCAGCTCAACGAACGACCTCGAAAGACCTTGCAATACCAAACGCCAGCACAGAAATTTGAAGCATGTGTTGCAGCGATCAGTTGAAACCACAGCCCAAAGCGAGTCTTCGAGTATTGCTTTCTACGCCCAAAAAGCTGACTTCTCACCAGCTACAATTGTGAAACAGATGTTGCCCCGCCGGTTGACGTCAAAAGAGGTAAAGCCCGGCTCTCATAATACTGGACAAGCCACGTAATTTGTTCCGGCAAAGTTTGAGGGATCGTCGAGAGCAAACGTCTCAATCCGCCTCTTGGTTTCGTCCTGGTGAACTTGAAACACGTCGTAGTCGTGCTCTTTTAGCAACCGCATGATGGCTGCGGCGTTCTTTCGCCGTTGTGTTGCAATCCCATCAGCAACGGCTGTGCGTTCCACGCCCTGATAGTTTGGCAGAACCTCAAAAACGATTTGCGGTTTAAATTCTTTGATTGTTTTCGACAACCCCTCGATTACCTCAGCTTCGGCACCTTCCACGTCAATTTTTATGGTGGATATGGCTTCGATTCCCAATTCCTGAATGACTTCGTCGCCGACGCGTACTTGTATGCTACTCCTCTGAGCTCCAACTCTATCGTATAGACTTGCCATAGTGTCTGCTTCGCCGTTGCTGAAGAAAGACTTGATGCCATTCTCGTTGGAAAGTCCAATTGGAATTGTTGTACAATTTGTCAGCCCGTTTTGCTTGATGAACGCGTCTACTAACGAACAAGCTGATATCTGTGGTTCAAATCCCACGTAGAGTCGATCCGGGTCAATCGCCAGAACCTTGCCTAGAGTCTGACCCAAGTTCATCCCTATGTCTATGAAATAACCTTCGGTTTTCAGTGCATCCGAAAAAACGAAGTTGAGCTCCTTTTCCCAGGTCTTCGATTTCTCAACAGATAGTATATTCGAAATATACCCTCTCATGGTGTATCTTTTCTGACCGATCACAACCTTACGGCCCAGTTGCCTTTGAAGGCGTACAAGATGATCGGAGACTCGGTGAAAAGTGTTCATTTTTGTGCATTCCGAATTTGTTTCAACCTTCAGCCTATAGTACAGCAAATTTGGAGATAATACCCGAGAAACTGAACAGCAGCTTTGTCCGCACAGTCGCCGTCTAGATAGTCCGCGTCTCGACAACCAAACTTATTTGGATGGCGTATCAAGACCAAGGCGCGACCAAAGATCCGGTCGGCGTGCTTTTGTCAGTTCTTCTGACATCGCGCGGCGCCATTTGTTGATCTCGCCGTGGTTGCCGGACATCAACACGTCGGGGACGGCACGTCCGTTCCACTCAGATGGGCGGGTATATTGGGGGTGTTCCAGAAGCCCGGCAGAGTGGCTTTCTTCTTCGGTGCTGGCCGCGTTGCCGAGGACTCCGGGCAATAGGCGCACTGTGGCGTCGATCATGGCTTGGGCTGCGATTTCGCCGCCGGTCATTACAAAATCCCCAAGCGAGACTTCTTGCACGCCGTAATGTTCCAGCACCCGTTCATCGACGCCCTCGAACCGACCGCACAGCAGTGTCACGCCGTCGCAGCGCGCCCAGTCCCGCGCCATCGCTTGATCAAACGGCTTGCCGCGCGGCGAGAGATAGACAAGGGGCCAGCGACCTCGGGCGTGGGATTGCGCGGCCTCAATCGCGGGGCCGACGACATCGGCACGCAGGACCATGCCTGCACCACCACCCGCGGGCGTGTCGTCCACATTGCGGTGTTTGGTTAGGCCATGCGCGCGCAGATCATGGGTGTGCAGTTGCCATTTGCCTTCGTGCAGGGCACGCCCTGTCAGGCTTTGCCCCAGAACGCCGGGAAAGGCATCGGGGAATAGGGTGATGATCCGGGCCTGCCACACACCAACAAGGTCCGGGGCTTCATCCATCAGCGATGCGGGTTTCAGCGTTGGGCGGATGGCTTTGCGGCCATGGGATTTGCTGGGTGGGGTGCTCATCTGGTTACAAAAGACCCTCGGGCGGGTCTATGACAATACGACCTGCGTCCAAATCAACCGTGGGTACGACCGCCATGGTGAACGGGATGAACACCGTTGCAGAGGACCCTGTAAGGATCACTTCCAGCAAATCATCAGAGCCGTTGTTTTGAACGGTTTTTACAGTACCGATATCTGCACCACCAGTATCGACTACACGCACACCGATCAGATCGGCGTGGTAATATTCATCGTCCGGCAATGAAGGAAGCTGTTCGCGCCGCGCAAATAGTTGCGTGCCTTTGAGTGCGTCAGCGTCCTCTTTTGTCGCCACTTCGACAATGCGCGTGGCAAAGCCGTTTTTGACCGCGCCTACTATGGCCAAAGTATAGCTGCGTCCTTGGTCATCCGTGAGGGGGGAATAGGTTTCTATGTCTTGCGGGTTGGCGCAAAAGCTTTTGACCCGCACTTCGCCATGCACACCGTAAGCACCTGAAATTGCACCGACGACCATCTTGTCGCTCATTTTGGAACTCCTCGGCAAATTCCCAGCACCTGCGTGCCTCCAGCTGCAGCGCATGCATCGCCTGCTTGATTACGTTCGAACATGAGCCCGCCGATGAAGGCGATGGAGATCAGGATAACAGTGCGTATAAGGCCAAACATTGGGACTTTCAGAATAAGAACGTGTTCCCCCATGTGCCAACTGCAAGGGGGTGTTGTCCAGAGAGAGGATGCCTTGACGGCAAGGGTCAAAGAATTTGATCCCACGCATGTTTCCGTGCGGCGCGCAGACATGGTCATGGTTGATGATCAATACATGAAAACGAGGACACCCGCGCCGTTGTGTAGCGCGGGTGTCAAGATTTGGCTTAAAAGCAGAGATTTATTCCGCTGCTGCTTCTTCTGCGGCAGGTGCGTCTTCTGCAGGAGCTTCGGCGGCTTCGGCTGCTTTGGCGGCTTTTTCTTCTACACGCTCTTGTGCTTTTTTGCCGGGTGTACCCTTCTTAGGGTTGCTGCGCTCTGCTTTTTCGCGCACGCCAGCGGCTTCCAACATACGGGCGATCCGGTCTGTTGGTTGCGCGCCTTCGGACAACCAGTATTGAACGCGTTCCATGTTCATTTTCACGCGCTCTTCGCTGTCTTTTGGCAGCAATGGGTTATATGTGCCCAGCTTTTCGATGAAGCGGCCATCGCGTGGCATGCGGGAATCCGCTGCGACGATGCGATAGAAGGGGCGCTTTTTAGAGCCGCCGCGGGCCAGTCTGATTTTCATTGCCATGGTTGGTTATCTCCTTGAAATGGCTTAAGTAAGCGTGAGCTGAAGCTCACCCTACGTTTGGTGTTGTTTGTGGTGCTGAATGACTTCAGCGATGACGAAGTTGAGAAACTTCTTGGCAAATTCGGGATCAAGATCCGCCTCGTTTGCCAAATCTTCTAGCCGCTTGATCTGCGCCGCTTCGCGGGTGGGATCAGACGGGGGAAGGTCGTGGGTGGCCTTGAGCTTGCCCACCGCTTTCGTGTGCTTAAAGCGCTCGCCCAATGTGTAGACTAGGATGGCGTCAAGGCGATCAATGCTGTTGCGGTGTTCTGCCAAGATGTCAGCAGCGCGGGTAACGGCGTCACTCATGAGAGGCCTCCAATTCGGGTCGTTTTGGATGTCTGTAAACAGTTGTTAGTCTGTCTGAGTTGCGTCAGTGTCATTGCGCGGCCCCGGATTGCGGGCGCAGGTGACGCCAGACTTGTACTTTGTCTTCGTCGATGGCCGCTTCGGCTTCAGGATCGCGCACGGCACCCAGTTTGCGGGCCACGTTTTGGGACGCAGTGTTGGT